>DASRXO010000032.1:0-6245 GCA_035654095.1 Telluria sp. | reverse complement strand
CGCCATCACCGCATCGTCGCGCACCGCCTTGACTTCCTCGGGCAGGATTTCGGGGGTCGGGTTGGCCAGCGCGAGGATCAGCGGCTTGGGCGCCATCGCCTTGACCATCGCCGGTTTCAGCACGCCGCCGGCCGACAGGCCGAGGAAGATGTCGGCGCCCGGGATCACTTCGGCCAGGGTGCGCAGCTTGGTGTCTTGCGCGAAGCGCTCCTTGTCGGGGTCCATCAGTTCGGTGCGGCCCTGGTAGACCACGCCGGCCAGGTCGGTGACGAAAATATTCTCGATCGGGAAGCCAAGGTCGACGATCAGTTCGAGGCAGGCCAGCGCCGCCGCGCCCGCGCCCGACACCACCAGCTTGCACTCCTTGATGCTCTTGCCGCACACCTTGATGCCGTTCAGGATCGCCGCGCCGACGATGATCGCGGTGCCGTGCTGGTCGTCGTGGAACACCGGGATCTTCATGCGCTCGCGCAGCTTGCGCTCGATGGTGAAGCACTCGGGCGCCTTGATGTCTTCCAGGTTGACGCCGCCGAAGGTCGGCTCGAGCGAGGCGATGATCTCGACCAGCTTGTCCGGGTCGGATTCGTTGATCTCGATGTCGAACACGTCGATGCCGGCGAATTTCTTGAACAGCACGGCCTTGCCTTCCATCACGGGCTTGGCGGCCAGCGGGCCGATGTTGCCGAGGCCGAGCACCGCGGTGCCGTTGGTGATCACCGCCACCAGATTGCCGCGCGAGGTGTATTTATAGGAGTTGGCAGGATCGGCGACGATCTCTTCGCAAGGCGCCGCCACGCCCGGCGTGTAGGCCAGGGCCAGGTCGCGCTGGTTCAACACCTGCTTGATCGGCGTGACGCTGATCTTGCCCGGGCGGGGCAGCTGGTGGTACTCGAGCGCGGCGCTGCGCAATTGTTGACGAAGTTCCTCTTTTTGATCAGATGACGAATCCATGCTGTTACAGCCTTCCTGTGTACTATCGGGGACTATCGATTTTATCAGACTGGTTGTTTCAATAAGCTAGGTATTTTCCCCAACCCGGTTTCAATAGGAAATTTCGATTGTTTTTATAATCATCGGTTAAAAAAACTATCATATCGATGAAAACTATCAATTTTGCGAATCAATTTATAATAGCTATGATTCTCCCATGCCGCACCCAACCCCGAACTGAACCCTGAGGAGAACAGCATGTCCAAGCCCAAGTCCGTCACCATCGAGAACCTCGAAGCCGCGTTTGCCGGCGAATCGATGGCCCACATCAAATACCGCTACTTCGCCAAGCTGGCGCGCGCCGCCGGTGCGATCGAGGTGGCCGAGGCCTTCGAAGCGACCGCCGACCAGGAAGTGCAGCACGCCTTCGGCCACCTCGACCTGCTCTACCCGAAAGACAAGCTGACCCCGGCGCGCGCGCTGGAAATCGCGATCGAAGGCGAGACCTACGAGTACACCGAGATGTATCCGAAGTTCCGCCACCTGGCGATCGAGGAAGGCAACGCGGCCGCGGTGGCCGAGTACGACGAGCAGATCGAAGAATCGAAAGTGCACGCCGCCCAGTTCAAGCGCACGCTCGACATCGCCGCCAAGCGCTTCGCCGCGCTGGCCAATGTCGAACAGCGCCACGCCAACCACTACCAGGCCGCGCTCGACAAGCTGAACGCCGCCGCGTAAGGCGCACGCCGCGCCCACCGACCAATACCGACACCGACCACACTCTCAAGGAAGATCATGAAAACCTACCAATGCATCGTTTGCGGCTTCATCTACGACGAAAGCGTCGGCATGCCCGATGACGGCATCGCGGCCGGCACCCGCTGGACCGACATCCCGGCCGACTGGTCGTGCCCGGACTGTGGCGTCGCCAAGTCCGACTTCGAGATGGTCGAAATCTGATCATGGCCGCAAGCGGACCCATCGTCATCATCGGCGCCGGCATGGCTGCCTACAGCCTGGCGCGCGAATTTCGCAAGCTCGACAAGAGCACGGCGCTGACCATCGTGACCGGCGACGAGGGCGCCGCGTATGCGAAGCCGATGCTGTCGAACGCGCTGGCGCTGGGCAAGGGCGCGCAGCAGCTGGTGTCGAGCAACGCCGGCCAGATGGCCGCCCAGCTCGACGCCACGGTGCTGACCCGCACCCAGGTCCGCGCGATCGACAGCGCGGCCCACACCATCGCCACCGACGGCGGCAGCATCGCCTACGGCAAGCTGGTGCTGGCGCTGGGCGCCCAGCCGATCCGGCTGGCGCTGGGCGGCGATGCGGCGGCCGAGGTCCTGTCGGTCAATCACATCGACGACTACGCGCTGCTGCGCGAGCGGCTGGCGCGGGTGCCCGGCCAGGCGCGCGTGGCGATCCTCGGCGCGGGCCTGATCGGCTGCGAGTTCGCCGACGACCTGGTGGCGGCCGGGCACGCGGTCACGCTGATCGATCCGAACCCGCGTCCGCTGGCGGCGCTGGCCGCGCCCAGCCTGTCGGATGGGCTGGCGCAGGCCTGGCAAGCGCATCCCGTCACGCTCAAGCTGGGCACCACCGCCAGCGCCGTGCACCGTGCCGGCGGCGCGCTGCTGGTCACGCTGGCCGACGGGTCGGCGGTCACGGCCGACATCGTGCTGTCCGCGGTCGGCTTGCGGCCCGCGTTGGCGCTGGCCCAGGCCGCGCAGCTGGCGACGCGGCGCGGGATCGTGATCGACGCCTATGGCCAGACCAGCGCGGCCGACGTGTATGCGCTGGGCGATTGCGCCGAGTACAGCACGGCGGACGGCGGCGCGGTGCTGCCGTACGTGGCGCCGATGCTGACGGCGGCGCGCGCCATCGCCGCCACGCTGGCCGGCACCCCGGTGCCGATCGAGCTGAAGACCGACGCGGTGATCGTCAAGACCCCGAGCTACAAACTGGCGCTGGCGCCGCCCGCGGCGGGCAGCAGCGGCGCCTGGGTCGACAAATCGGACGGCCAGCGGGTGATCGCGCGCTTCGTCGATGCCGACGGCGTCGTCTGCGGCTTCGGCTTGTCTCACCATACGCCGGCCTTGCGCCAGGCCTTGTTGGCCGAACTAGGACGCCCGCGCCCCGCCTAGTCGTCGTTCCCGCCTGCGCGGGAACGACGACTAGGCGACGCCGGCGGCCATTCGGTACAATCCCGCCATGCTCTCCGAATTCGACCTCATCAAACAATTCTTCACGCGCCCCGGTCCCGGGCGCGCGACCCTCGGCATCGGCGACGACTGCGCCCTGCTCACGCCCACGCCCGGCATGCAGATGGCGATTTCGTCCGACATGCTGGTCGAAGGCCGCCATTTCTTCGCCGGCGCCGATCCCTTCATGCTCGGCCACAAATGCCTGGCCGTGAACCTGTCCGACCTGGCCGCGATGGGCGCCGCGCCGACCGCCTTCACGCTGGCGCTCGCGCTGCCCGAAGCGAACCCGCAGTGGCTGGGCGAATTCGCGCGCGGCCTGTTCGCGCTGGCCGACGCCCACGGCTGCGAGCTGGTAGGCGGCGACACCACGCGCGGCCCGCTCACCATCTGCATCACCATCTTCGGCGAGCTCCAGCCCGGCCACGCGCTGCGGCGCGACGCCGCGCAAGCGGGCGACGACGTGTGGATCTCCGGCACCCTGGGCGACGCCCGCCTCGCGCTGGCCGGCTACCGCGACGAGGTCGCGCTCGACGCCGCCAGCCTGCACGCGGCCGGCCTGCGCATGCACATGCCGACGCCGCGCATCGCCCTGGGCCGCGCGCTGGCCGAAGGCAGGCTGGCGCATGCCGCGCTGGACATCTCGGATGGACTGGTGGGCGACCTTGGCCACATTCTGAACGCCTCGCAGGTCGGCGCCACGCTGGATGCCGACGCGCTGCCGGCCGGTCCGGTGCTGGCCGCGCAAGCGCAGGCGCTGCGGCGCCGCTTCACCGCGGCCGGCGGCGACGATTACGAACTGTGCTTCAGCGCGCCGCCCGCGCAGCGCGAGGCGATCGCCGCCGCCGCCGCGCTGGCCGCCACGCCGGTCACCCGGGTCGGCCGCATCGAGGCCGCACCCGGCCTGCGCTTCACCGACGCCGCCGGCGCGCCGCTGGCCTTGGCGCTGGCCGGCTTCGACCACTTCGCCAGCGCCTAGATCGGCAGCTACTCGTCCTCGTCGTCGATGGGCTCGATGAAGTGGGCGTTGTGCGGGTCGTCGCGCGGGCCGTGCACCAACCAGTAGTGGTGGAACGCCAGCCGCACGTTGTCGCGCAGCTGGGTATCGTCCCAGGGCTTGGTGTAGAAGCGGTAGATCGCGCCGCGGTTGATCGAATCGAGCACCGCCTCCAGCCCGGTGTAGCCGGACAGGATGATGCGGATGGTCTCCGGGTACATCTCCTTGACCTTGCTGAGAAATTCGGTGCCGCTCATGCCCGGCATGCGCTGGTCGCACACGATCACCTGCACCGTATGCTGGGCCAGCAGCTCGAAGCCCTCGGCCGGCGAGGACGCGGTCAGGATCCGGTAGTTATCGCGCCTGAACAGCCGGTACAGCGAGGCCAGCACGTTGACGTCGTCGTCCACGATCAGCAGGGTCTGGCGGCTGTCGTCGTCGGCCACCGGCAGCGCCGGGCGCGCGCGGTTGGCCAGCACCAGGTCGCCCAGCGCGGACGGCGGCACCGGACGGCTGAAATGGAAGCCCTGGATTTCGTCGCAGCGGTTGCGCCGCAAATACGCCAGCTGCGGCGCCGACTCCACCCCTTCCGCGATCACCTTCATGTGCAGGCTGTGCGCCATGCTGATGATGGCCGTCGCGATCGCCGCATCGTCCGGATTGGTGATGATGTCGCGCACGAAGGCGATGTCGATCTTCAGCTTGTCGATCGGGAAGCGCTTGAGGTAGGCCAGGCTCGAATAGCCGGTGCCGAAATCGTCGATCGCGATGCTGATGCCGAGCTGCTTGAGGCGCCCCAGCACCTCGATGGTGTGCTCGGCGTTCGACATCAGCGCGCTCTCGGTGAGCTCCAGCTCGAGCAACTGGGGCGCAACCTGGTGGGCGTCCAGCGCGGTGCGGATCTCGGCTTCCAGGTCGCCTTCGACGAACTGGCGGCTCGATACGTTGACCGCCACCTTCACCTCGCGCACGCCGCTCGCGCTCCAGTCGGCGATCTGGCGGCAGGCGGCGTCGATCACCCACGCGCCGACCCGCACGATCAGCCCCGTCTCTTCCATCACCGGCACGAAGTCGGCCGGCGCCACCATGCCGTAGCCGGGCCGGTTCCAGCGCAGCAGCGCCTCGGCGCCGCTGATGCGGCCGGTGTGCACGTCCATCTTGGGCTGGTAGTGCAGCACGAACTCGTTGTTCTCGAGCGCGCGGCGCAGCGCCAGTTCGAGGTCGAGCCGGGCCAGCACCTGCACGTTCATGCCGGCCGTGAAGAAGCGGTAGCCGTCGCGCCCGGCCGCCTTGGCGCGCCCCATCGCGGTGACCGCATACTTGACCAGGGTCTCGGGATCGGTGGCGTCATCCGGGTACATCGCGATACCGATGCTGGCCGTCAGCGCGGCCTGCTGGTCAGAGAGTTCGAACGGCGCGCGCAGCGTCTCGCGCACCTCGTTGGCCACGTTCACCGCGTCCTGCTGGTCGCCCGACATGGTCAGGATCAGGGCGAACTCGTCGCCGCCCAGCCGGCCCACGGTGTCGCGGATCCGCACGCAGCGCACCAGCCGGTTGCTGAACTGGCGCAGCAGCTCGTCGCCCAGCGCGGTGCCGAGCGAATCGTTGATGATGCGGAAGCGGTCGAGCGCGATGATCAGCACCACGATGCGCCAGCCCTTGTCGGCCGCCAGTTCGATCGCCTCGCGCAGGGTCTCGTAGAACAGGGTGCGGTTGGGCAGCCCGGTCAGGCTGTCGTAACTGGCCAGGTGCTTGAGGCGCTGCTCGGCCTGGCGCCGTTCGCTGATGTCGCGCGCCACCGCGATCAGGATGCGCGCCGTGCCCACTTCCTGCAGCTGCCAGCTGATCTCGACCGGCACCGCGGTCTGCAGGTCGGCGCGCGCCAGTTCGGTCTCGAGCACGTCGCGGTCGCGCGCCGGATCGCGCCCGGGATCGGCCTGCCGTTCGAGCTGGTTGCGCGTGGCCAGCCCCAGCATCACGGGGTCGATGCGCAGCAGGTCGTTGCGGCTGTAGCCCAGCATGCGGCAGGCGCCCTCGCTGACGTCGACCACCGCCATGCTGCGCGGATCGACCAGGAAGATCGCGTCGGCGGTGGCGTCCATCGCGCTGCGGAAGCGCTG
>DASRXO010000031.1:0-2766 GCA_035654095.1 Telluria sp. | reverse complement strand
TCTTCGCCGACGCTATCAAGCGCGTCGGGGGCATCTTCTGATGCCGCCGCTCACCGAGGTAGAGGGGCGGGCGCTGGCGTGGGCGGAGTCGGAGATCCAGCGGCTAGCCTACGAAGCGGAGCACTCGGTGATGTCGGATGCGGATCGGGTTGCGTCGGTGCGTAGCGCGCTCGCGTCCAGCTTCCGCATCGGCTACGCCGCTGGGCGTATCGACGAGGAGAAAGCAGCGCGCACGAGGCCACGCAAGTGACGCACGTGGTGCAGATCGAAGAGAAAGCGATCGGCGCCATCGGTCCGGTCGCGGCGTTCGTCATCTACCGCCCGGTCTGCTCGTGCGGACAGTGGGTCGGGATCTGGTCGAAGACACGCGGCGCTGCGGTCGCGATCGGCAACGTGCATCGCATGGCGAACGCGCCGGCTTAGCTGAGAGCCGCCCCGGACCGGTCCTGCACGAGTGCGGTCCGATCCGGGGCAACCCACAGGGGGTAAAGGCATCTGCCCACAGGTGGGTACGCCGCGTCAAGCCTATTCGGCGTTCGCAAGCGCCGTCGCCCGACGGTGTGTGCCACTCTGGCGCACGCTACGGGTGTGGTGTTTACTCCCGCTGCGCGCTCGTCGTAGCGTGGGCTCGGGGTGTCAGGGTTATCTTGCCCAGAGTCGCAACAAGTGTCGCCAATCGACGAGCCGCTCTACGCGACTCTCATGGCGCCTCGGCTGCAGCTGTGGCAGGAACGGGCATCAGCTGCCGTAGGCGAGCGCCGCGTCTCGTACGCCGTCGCCAGGGCTAAGGCGATCGCCAGGCCCTACCACCGCAAGCTGGCGCGCTGTACGACGCGTGGGCTACGGGTCAAGTGCGGCTGTCGCGGATGGCGTGGCATCCGAGCATACACGTGCCGACAGCACCTGCTGTGCGAGTCGTGCCAGCGCCAGCGGGGGAAGCGGCTCGGGGCGCGAATCAGAGCTGGCCTCGAGGCTGCGATGGGAGAGGCGCCGGCTGGCTCGAAAGTCGTGCTGCTCACCCTGACGATCCGGCACACCGGCGATGTCGAGGCGGACCGCCGCGAGCTCGCGGCCGGTTGGCGACGGTTCTACAAATCCATGTGGAGTAGATTCGGCAAGTTCCCATACGTCGGCGTGTGGGAAGTCACGCCAGGGCGAGACGAGCTGGGCCACGTACATGCGCACGTGGCCGCGATCTGGCCGTACCGCGATTGGAGCGTGTGCGCGGCGCTGTGGCGTGAGGCGTGTCCGACGTCAGAGCGGATCTCGTTCGTCGCGTCGCGGCGCGATCGGCGTCCAAGCGACCCCAAATCGGTGGCCAACTACCTGGGGAAGTACCTGTCGAAAGGCATCCAAGGTGTTGACTTCTCTCCCGCATTGAGGTCGCGCGTGGTAGCGGGGACGTACAACACACGGTGGGTGTTCACGTCAAGACGGTTTTGGCAGTATTTTCAGCCATGCTGCAAGGCTTGTGGGCAACCGGTGATCGCGGCACAATACCGGTTTCGTGGCGAACCTTACAGACCTGACGACGCTACCGGGGCTCGAGGCGATCCGCAGGCTAGCCTCGAGCTATCCAACCCCAACCAACGCGCAGGCGGTCGCTGCGCTCGATAGCTTCTCGCAGCCGGACGCTGCGAGTTTGATCGGCGATGGCGTGCGCGAAGACGTCGCGTCCTCGTTCCTGCTGCCGGATGGCGTGTTCCCGCGCATGCGACTGCTGGCGTGGGGGTGGACGAAGAAAGGCGACAAGTTCAAGTCGCCACAGGATGCGTCGTGGTGGCGCGCCCGATACCAGTATCCGCTGTGGCAACCGATCGAAACGTACTTCGATCAGATGACGCGCAACGGAAATGCGCCATCGGTCCTCTGGGATGAGCTGCTCGCCAAGGGTGACCCGGCCGAGCTGTCCTATGCCGTGTCGGCGGTGGTGCAGCAGGACCTACCACCGGTGAATGAGGCGCCGTGTCCGCGCTGGCTCATCCCGCCCGGTCGCGGAATGTTGCCCATCGCGAACCCATCATGTCTTGAAAAACCGGTGCGAGACGAAGTCGACAAGGTCTATCCGAAGCCTGTTGTCGAGCGCGCAGACTGGTCGTGGCTTGTGTGGATAGCACTCGGATATCTCGCTCTGAGGGACAAACGATGAGCACGTATCAATCGGGCGGATGGTTCGAGTATGTCGAGGCGCTCGTTAAGGGCGGCGCGAATGGCGTGAGTGACTACGCCAAGCGAGACGACAAGAAGAAAGATGACAAGAAGAAAGATGAAGGCGCGGTGTCTGCTGCTGCGTCGGCGGTTAAGGATGTACTGACGTCGTCAGTAAAGCAGTCGGCGAACAGGGCGGCTAAGGCTGGCTCTCTCGAGGTATTCATGTGGATAGCCATTGGCTATCTCATCTTGAAAGGACGGTAATCGTGGCGAAGCGCAAGAAGCGAAAGGGGAAGGAACCGCCGGCGCTCCGACGGTACCGACTCTCCAAGAAGCGGAAACACAGCAGCAAGCGAAGCAAGCGGAAGGGAAGAACGCACATGGCACGTAAGAAGCGCAAGAGCACTCGCGGACGTCGGACCACTCATCGGAGGGCGCGCCGCGGTCGGCGTCGCGGTGGCGGGGGCGGCGTGCGCGGCCTCTTGCCGAGTCGCGAGGATCAGCACCTCTTCATCGCGTCGGCCGGTATCGGCTGGCTCGAAGAGAAGATGAAGACGGACGACTCGTTCTTCCTGAACAAGCTGCCGACGCCCATCGCGGCGCTCGGGCGCACGG
>DASRXO010000030.1:0-4778 GCA_035654095.1 Telluria sp. | reverse complement strand
GGCTACGACAACGAAGGATTTTGGATTCAAAATTCCTGGGGTACCGCCTGGGGCAAGGGGGGCTTCGGCAAACTGACCTACGCCGACTGGCTGGCCAACGGCACGGACATCTGGGTCGCGCGCCTCGGCGTGCTGGCAGCGCCAAGCGCCGCCGCGGCCACGCTCGCTCTCGCACCTGACTTGCCCGCGGTCGGCCGGATCGACTACCAGGAACTGCGCCCCCACATCGTCAGCTTGCGCGAGGATGGCGCTTTCGAGTGCGGCGGACACTGGGGCAATACCGCAGACGACATCAGGCATATCTTCTCGGACGACTTCACGCGGCTGACGGCCGGTTGGCAGAAACCGCGCCTGATGCTGTTCGCGCACGGCGGCGACCGCGATGAGGCCAGCGCCGTCGAGCGCGCCCAGCACTATCGCGATATTTTCTTGCCGCGGGAGATATATCCACTGTCGATCATATGGCCCGGTGCGCAGCTGAGCGCGCCGGGCACGGTGGTGGCCGGCGGGGCGTCGGCCGCTCGCTTCGACGAAGTGCGGGCGCATCCCGGCACGGAACTGGGCGCCACGATGGGGTGGGAAGCGATGCAGCAAAATGCGCTGGGCGCCAGCATTGTGGCGAGCGGCGGATTGCATCAGATGCTGGCGCTGTTGCCGCCCGAGGCCGAGCTTCATCTGATCGGCCGCGGCGCGGGCGGTATGCTGCTTGCCTATTTTGCGCAAGCATTGGCCCGGCACCGGCAGATCGAGAGTTGCACGCTGTGGGTGCCGGCTTGCCGGCGCGGGGATTTCGCCCCGACCACCGCCGGCTGGGTACAACAGATCCAGCGTTTTTGCCTGTTCCTCCTGGCGGATGAACGCACGGCGGAGGTGGGATCCGAAAAAGCGCGCGGCGGGCGGCGATTTTCTCGAGCCGGCCTGGGCCGCGGGGGATCGGATGCGGAAATGCCGCATGATTCCAGGGAGCCGGCGACCAGCCCGGGGAGTGCGGTGGCGCCATCGATCGTTCGCCGGCGCCCGCGACGGTCGCGCGGACAGTAGACATGTCGCCATGGCGCGCTGCTGGCGTTTTGCCGATGAAGAGAAAGCGCGGCCCGCGCTAGCCCGAGTTGGACGACAAAGCCGCCATGGAAGCGGTGGCAAAGGCGGCGACGCCGGGCGAGGCGCACAAGAAGCTCGACCCCCTGGTCGGCAACTTCGACGTCAAATCGAAGACCTGGATCGATCCGGCCAAGCCACCCGAAGAAACAACCGGGACCTCGGTGCGCAAATGGATACTCGGTAACCGCTACCTCGAAGAACAATACGCCGGCAGCTTCATGGGCCAGCCCTTCACCGGCCTCGGGTTCCAGGGCTACGACAATGTCGCCAAGCGCTATGTGGGCACGTGGATGGACACGATGAGTACCGGCATGATGATGTCGACCGGCACGATGAACGGCAAGGTCATCAAGTCCACCGGTTCGATGGCCGATCCGCTTACCGGCAAGAGCAGCAAGTACACCATGAACATGGTGGTCGCCGACAACGATAAAGTGGATGGAGATCAGCTACACCCGGAGGAAATAACAAGACCAGCCAGGGGCGCGCGGTGGGCCGAGGCGGCTCCGGCCGCTTCCTAATTATGACGCGTCAACATTGACAGCAATCCGCCGCTCGGGATATTGTCGGCATCACATGGATTTTTTCACCTGCCGACAAAGGATGTGATGCACAATGCCCGCCCGACCTTCTCCCGCCGCGATGTCCTGCTGACCGCGCTGTCCACCGCCACCGTTGCTGCGCTGCCCCGCATGGCGGGCGCACAGGCCGGGGAGGGCGTCGCGGCCGACGCGCAGTTTGCAAGCCTGCTGGCCGACTTTGCGGAAGAAATCCTGCGCCTGTCGCCGGCCTCGGCCACCTCGCTGGGACTCGATTCCGGGGCCCGCTTCGCGCTCAAGTCAGCGTTGGAAGATGCCTCTCCCGCCGGCGACGCCCAATGGGCTGGCCAGGTGAAATCGATGCTGGCCCGGATGGCGGCGGTGCCGCGCGCCAAGCTCGGGCCCGATGCGCAGCTTCGCTACGATAGCGTGCAGTATGCGGCCGCCGAAGGTGTGGACGGCTTGCGCTTTTCCTATGGCGGGGCGGCCAGCGGCTTTTACGGCGGCACCGCGCCCTTCCCGGTTACCCAGCAGGATGGGGCGGTGACCCGGATCCCCGAATTTCTCGACTCGCAGCATCAGATCGCCAACGCCGCCGACGCCGAAGCCTACCTGGCGCGCGTGTCGGCGATGGCCCGCGTGCTCGACCAGGAAAGCGCGCGCATCGCCGAGCAGGCCGCCAAGGGCATCGTGCCGCCCGCCTTCATCGCCCGTACCGCGCTCGGCCAGTTGCGCGACTATCGCAAGGTCGCGGCAGCGGCGCAGAAACTGGTCACCTCGATCGCCGCGCGCACCAGCAAGCTCGGCATCGCCGGCGATTGGGAAGCGCGCGCGACGGCGCTGGTCGACACGCAGGTGTATCCGGCGCTCGAGCGCCAGATCGCCACCTTCGCCAAGGCCACCGCCAAGGCCACCGACGTCGCCGGCGTGCACCGCTTGCCCGATGGCGCCGCGTATTACGAATGGGCGCTGAAGCTGGGAACCACGACCACCCACAGCGCTGCCGAGATCCACGCGATCGGGCTGGAGCAGAATAAGCTGCTGCAGTCGCGCATCGACGTCATCCTCAAGGCGCAGGGGATCACGCACGGCACGGTCGGTGCGCGCCTGCTGGCGCTGTCGAAAGATCCCAGCCGCTTCTATCCCGACACGGCTCAAGGGCGCGCGCAACTGATCGCCTATTGCAATGAGCGGGTGGTCGCGGTCCGTGCGCTGATGCCCAAAATTTCGCATCTGGACATGAAGGCGCCGCTGGTGATCAAGCGTGTGCCATCCGATATCGAGGCCGGCGCCGCGCTCGGCTACATGAATTTCGCCGCGCTGGATGGGTCGCGGCCGGCGATCTACTACATCAACCTGAAGTCGACCAAGCTGTGGCCGAAGTCGGAAATCGCCACGCTGACCGCACACGAAGGCATTCCCGGCCATACCTGGCAGGGGGCGTACCTGGCGGAACACCATGCGGAGCTCCCGCTGATCACTTCGTTGATGGGCTTCAATGCCTTTGTCGAGGGCTGGGCGCTGTATGCCGAGCAACTGGTCGATGAGTTCGGCCTGTACGCGGGCGATCCGTTCAGCCAGATCGGCTATCTGCAGGCACAGCAGTTCCGCGCCTGCCGCCTGGTGGTCGATACCGGCCTGCATGCGATGCAGTGGACGCGGCAGCAGGCGATCCGCTTCCTGGTTGAAAACACGGGGCGCGGCGTGGCCGCCATGACCAGCGAGATCGACCGTTACTGCGTGTCGCCGGGCCAGGCCTGCGGCTACAAGATGGGCCACAACGAAATCCTGCGCCAGCGCGAACGGGCGAAGACGGCGCTGGGCGGCAAATTCGACCTGGCCGGCTTCAATGACGCGATCGTGAAAAGCGGCGGCGTGCCGCTGACGGTGCTGCCGACCGTGGTCGACCGCTACATTGCCGGCGCACGCACGGCGTAAGGCCGACCGCTTTGACAGCGGATTATTTCAGGCGTTCCTTCAATGTGTTGCCGGCTTGCTCCATTGCCGAGCGCACTGCCGGCACGGTGCTGAGGACGTTCAGCAGGCCAAAATCGTGGATCATCCCGTTGTAGCGCACGGTGGTGACGGCGACACCGGCGCTATCGAGCTTGCGCCCATATGCCTCGGCCTCGTCGCGCAGCACGTCCATTTCGGCCGTCTCGATCAGCGTCGGCGGCAAGCCGCGCAGCTGCCCTTCGCTGGCTCGCAGTGGCGAGGCATAAATTTCATTGCGCTCGGCGGCGTTGCTCGTATAGCTGTCCCAAAACCATTTCATCATATTGCCGGTCAAGAAATAGCCGTTGTCGAATTGGCGATACGATGCCGTATCGAAGTTGGCATCGGTAACTGGCCACAGCAGTACCTGCGCACGCAGCTGTGGCCTGCCTTTTTCTTTCGCCATCAGGCTGACGGCTGTGGCCATATTGCCGCCGACGCTGTTGCCCGCCACCGCCAGGCGGGTGCGATCAACGCCGATTTGCTCGCCATGTTCGGACACCCATTTGGTGGCCGCATACGCTTCCGCCAGCGCCACGCCATAGTGGGCTTCCGGCGACGGCGTGTAGTTGACGAACACGGCGACGGCGCCGGACTGCTCGACCAGGTCGCGCACCAGCCGTTCATGGGTCGGGAAGTCGCCGAGCACCCAGCCGCCGCCGTGGAAGAACATGAAGGCGGGTAGGCGCTGCTTGCTCCCCGCCGGGCGCACGATCGTCAGTTTGATCTGGCGGCCATCGGCGGTGATGCGCTTCTCCGACACATCCGCTTTCGGCAGGACCAGTTTGACGCCAGCCTGAACGCTAGCCAGCACGGCGCGCGCATCGGCCGGCGCCAGTTGTTCGATCGGCTTGCCCGGCGCGCTGTTGAGCGCCTGCAAGAACTGCGCCGTGGTGGGTTCAACACCCGGGACGGCGGCGGCGGCGGCGCCGGCGTTGGCGATTGCGAGGGCGAGGGCGAGGGCGAAGGCGCTTGCGGCGGCCAGGCGATGTGAGATTTTCATGATTCAGCCTTTCAAGAGTAGGTACTGCAAGGGGAGCGAACAGAGCCGCCAGGGGTAATATTTACATCAATCAAATAGCGCACTATGTAAGTGGCGCCTCATGAGAATTTGATTTTCTTCAATTTAATAGCGAACAACTT
>DASRXO010000029.1:0-5922 GCA_035654095.1 Telluria sp. | reverse complement strand
GCGCATCGTCGACGGCACCTTCGATGCGGCCAAGGTCGGCGTGATGGACATCGCGCTGCCGCTGGCCGGCGTGATGACGCTGTGGCTGGGCATCATGAATATCGGCGAAAAGGCCGGCGCGATCGGCTGGCTGGCGAAAGTCATCGCGCCCTTCTTCTCGCGCATCTTCCCCGACGTGCCGAAAGACCACCCGGCCACCGGCCACATGGTGATGAATTTTTCCGCCAACCTGCTGGGGCTGGACAACGCCGCCACCCCGTTCGGCCTGAAGGCGATGGAAAGCCTGCAGACGCTCAATCCGCGCAAGGAAGAGGCCAGCAATGCCCAGATCATGTTCCTGGTGCTGCACACCTCGGGCCTGACCCTGATCCCGCTGGCGATCATGGCGCAGCGCGCGATCCTGGGCGCCCGCGACCCGTCCGACATCTTCATCCCCTGCATCATCTCGACCTATGTGGCGACCGTGACCGGCATCATCGCGGTGGCCTTCAAGCAGCGCATTAACTTGCTCGACCGCGTGGTGCTGGGCTGGCTGGGCGGCATGAGCGTGGCGATCGGCCTGCTGGTCTGGTACTTCACCGCCTACCTGAGCAAGCCCGAGATCGAGCTGGTGTCCAAGCTGGTGAGCAATCTGATCCTGTTTTCGATCATTATCGTGTTCATTGTCGGCGCCATGCGCAAGGGCGTGAACGTGTACGAGGCCTTCATCGAAGGCGCCAAGGGCGGCATCCAGACCTCGCTGACCGTGATTCCCTACCTGGTCGGCATGCTGGTGGCGATCAGCGTGATCCGCAATGCCGGCGTGATGGGCTTCGTGGTGGGCGCGCTCAACTGGGTGTTGGTCCACCTCGGCATTCCCACCGACTTCACGCCCGCGCTGCCGACCGCGCTGATGCGGCCGCTGTCGGGCAGCGGCTCGCGCGCCATGATGATCGACGCCATGAAGACCTACGGCGTGGATTCGTTTGTCGGGCGCCTGGCCTGCATCCTGCAGGGCTCGGCCGACACCACGTTTTATATCGTCGCGCTGTATTTCGGCTCGGTGGGTATCCGCAGGACGCGCTATGCGATTACCTGCGGGCTGATTGCCGACGCGGCCGGCGTGGTCGCCGCGATTTTTGTCGCCTATCTCTTTTTCGGTTAAGGACCTTCCATGCTTCGACGCATCGCCATCGCCGCCCTGATCGCCTGGCTGCCGGCCGCCCACGCCCAGCTGCCCGAACCGGTAAGCCAACTGCTGGCCGCCGCCAACATCCCGGAAGACGCGATGAGCGTGCTGGTCTTGCGCGGCGACACCAGCCTGCTGTCGCACCTGGCCGAGCGGCCCATGCAGCCGGCCTCGACGATGAAACTGGTGACCACGCTGGTCGGCCTCGAGCAGCTGGGGCCGGTATTCCGCGGCCGCACCGAGCTGCGCAGCACGGCCGCGATCGAGCGCGGCGTGCTCAAGGGCGACCTGGTGCTGCGCGGCGGCGCCGATGCCGACTTCAGCGGCGAGGTGCTCGAGTCCATGCTGCACACCCTGCGCAACCAGGGCATCAAGAAGATCGCCGGCCAGCTGGTGCTGGACCGCCAGCTGTTCAATCCGGCGCGCACGGATGTGGGCGTGGCGCCGTTCGACGAATCGCCGGAAGCGTATTACAACGTGATTCCCGACGCGCTGATGGTCAACAAGAACATGCTGCACATCGACATGCGCTCGACCGGCAAGAAGCTGCAGCTGGTGATGGATCCCCAGCTCGACGGCGTGACGATCGAGTCCGCCATGACGCTGATCGACGCCGATTGCGCCAAATGGGAAGACGGCTGGAAGCCGCCCGAGGTCAAGCGCGGCGCGGGCGGCAAGCTGCGCGTGGTGCTGCACGGGACCTACCCGCGCAACTGCGCGCGCGGCAACAGCATCAACGTGGTGGACCGGCAAGAATATCTGGACCGGCTGTTCCGGCTGACCTGGAAGCAGCTGGGCGGCGTGCTGGCCGGCGCGACGGTCGAAGGCGCGACGCCGGCCGACAGCCGGGTGCTGGCCGAGCACGCGTCGCGCGCGCTGCCGGAGATTGTCCGCGACATCAACAAGCCGTCCGACAACACGCTGGCGCGTACGGTGTTCCTGAGCCTGGGCAGCCTGGAGCCGGATGCGGTGCTGGGCAGCCATCCGATGCCGGCCGCGACGAGCGAGACCACGTTGATGCGCAGCGAGCTGGTGGTGCGCGGCTGGATGCGCCGGCACGGTATCGACGACAGCGGGCTGGTGCTCGAGAACGGCTCGGGGCTGTCGCGGCTGGAGCGTATCAGTCCGGTGCAACTGGCGAGTTTGTTGCAGGCGGGCCAGCGCAGCGACTGGATGCCCGAGTTCCAGGCCAGCATCCCGATCGTCGCGGTGGACGGCACGATGCGGCGGCGGCTACGCGACAGTCCGGCGGCGGGCCATGCGCGGCTGAAGACCGGCACCTTGCGCAACGTGACGGCGGTGGCCGGCTACGTCAACGACGCCAGCGGCCAGCAATGCGTGGTGGCCGCGATGATCAACAGCGAGCTGGTCGGCGACGGCAAAGGCCGCGCGGTGCTCGACGCGCTGATCGACTGGATCGCCCGCTCCGTTCCCCCCGCCAACTAACCCCCGATGGGGTCACATCTGACATTCGTACATTTTCGCAAAGAAATGTACGAATGTCAGATGTGACCCCATGCGCATATTCATTGGGCGATAGCAAGAAATGACGCCACGGGACCGGCGTGTCATAGGGCGCCGCGAGCCGAAACGGCGTTGGGGTCACATCAAACGGCGTTGGGGTCACATCTGACATTCGTACATTTCCGCGCGAAAATGTACGAATGTCAGACGTGACCCCAAAAAATCAGAGGACGCGGCGGAAAGTTTGGCGGACCACGGCGCGGTCGCCGCAGTCGTAATGCCACCACTCGGTGTTGATGCCGTGGAAGCCCGCCTGCGACATCGCATCGCGCAACAGCTGCCGATGCGCAATCTGCGCCGCCGTCAGCTCGCCGCGCGCCAGCAAGGCCGCTTCCAGCGCCGGATGCGAACGCTCGCTCAGGTCGTCGAAGCCGGTCCCCATGTCGAGCTCGCACCCGCGCGCGTCGAGCAAGGTGATGTCGAGCGCCATGCCAAACGAGTGGATCGAGCCGCGCGCCGGATTCGCCAGGTACATCTGCAAATCGGTGCCCGCCAGCGCGTCCCACAATTGCTCTTGCACCCGCTGCGGCCGCAAGGCGTCCAGCACCAGCGCGGTATAGCCGGGATGGTGCGCGGCCAACCAGGCCACCACCTGTTCCAGCGCCGCCGCCGCGTCGCGGTGCAGCCAGGCGCAGTCGAACGGCGAGTACAAATCGCGCCCGACAAAGTTATTCGGCGTCGCGTAACGCAGGTCCACCGCAATCCCGGCAATCGTCGATAAATGCCGGAACTCCGGATTGCCAGCAATCTCTTCGCTGGCCACGGTCAGACTCATTGACATCCTTTTTCCAGACAGGCGCGCGCAGTGGCGCCGATGCTGTTGGCCAGTTCGCGCGCGCCGTGCGAGAGCGGCGAGTGGCTGGCGGTCAGCAAAAACAGTTGCACCGGTATCGAGGGCGCCCACGGCCGGCGCTGCACCTTGGACGCCACCGCGGACGCCGCCGTGAACGGATCGACCACCGCCATCCCCGCTCCCGCTTCCACCAGCGAGCGCGCGATCTGGTAGGTCTGCACCACCGTGTGGAACACCGGATGCACGCCCTGCGCCTCGCAGGCCGCCACCAGCAGCTCACCCAGCGGGTCGTTGTCGGCGTGCCCGATCAGCTCGCCGCTGAGGCCCTCGGCCGACACCGGCTGCGCGCACTCGTCCACGCTCCAGCTGCCGGCCGGCGCGATCACCGTCATCACGCCTTGCGCGATCGGTTCGGCCACGATGCCGGGATGGCGCGGGTCTTGCAGCGACAGCGCGAGATCGGCCTCGCCCAGCCGCAATGTATTGACGATCTCGCTGGTGTGATGGGTCGCCAGCTCGCAGCGCGTCTGCGGAAATTCGCGCCGCCATGCGGTCATCGCGGCCGGCAGCACGCTGATCGCGATCGTCGGCGTCGACACCAGCCGGATGGTCTCCACCGCGCGCCCCTTGAGCGAGGCCGCCAGCCGCCGGATGCCCTGCAGGTCGCGGTTCAGTTTTTCGGTCTCGACGAACAGGCGATGCGCTTCCGGTTTCGGATACAGCTTGCCGCGCACCCGTTCGAACAGCGGCATGCCCAGCTGCAGCTCGGCATGCTGCAAGACCTTGGTCACCGCCGGCTGCGAAATGTGCAACACCTGGGCGGCGCCGCTGATGGTGCCGACCTGCATGATCGCGTGGAAGACTTCTATGTGGCGCAAGCGCATCGCTTCATTCCTTTCATGGTGCACCGCGCCGTGGCGCGGACCTGTCCGCAGCATATAGGAAAACGCGCGGCGCGGCGACCACTCAGGGCTGCTTCGGCGCCGCCGGTGCGGTCAGCGCCTCCAGCAGCGCGGCGGTCTCGGCGTCCGGCGTGCCGTCGATGGTGACAGGACGATATTTCATCTGGAACGCGCTGAGCACATTGCGCGTGGCCTGGTCCAGCTCGCCATTTTGCGGCACGCCGTAACCGAAGGTCGCCAGCTTCTGCTGGAACCAGGCGACGTCCGGCAACTGCTGCTCGAAGCCGGGCCGCGCCGCCGCCACCCGGCTCGCGTCCGGCCAGACCACCAGGCCGGCCTGGGCCAGCTGGTACCACGGGAACATCGGTCCCGGATCCTGCTTGCGCTGCGGCGCGATGTCGCTGTGGCCGAGGACGTTTTCAGGCGGGATATTGTGGCGCGCCATGATCTGCTTGACCAGGGGGATCAGCGCGTCGATCTGTGACTGCGGAAACGGATACCAGATGCGGCCGTTCGGCCCTTCGGTAAAGCCGCGATTGACGATCTCGATGCCGATCGAGCTCGGATTGAGCAGGCTGTAGTTCTTCCAGCTCGACACCCCGGCCTGGTTGGCCACCCGGCTTTCGTCGACCAGGTTGTAGAGCACCGGCTGGGGGTCGTCGGTCAGCAGGTAGTGGGCGCTGACGATCTCCTGGGTCAGGGTCTTGAGCGCCTGGTCTTTTTCCTGGGCCGTGTAGTGGATGATGAGGAACTTGACCCGGCTGCTCTGGCTCTTGGACGAGTAGCTGTGGTCGATCGGCGGCAGGGTGGAGGTGGCGCAACCGGCAAGGAGGGCAAGCAACAGCGAGGCGAACAGGATTTTCATCGGCGTTTTCAGAGGTCAGGAGGGGTGGAAGGATGCGCTTGGGCGGCGATGCGGGCGGCCGCGTAATGGGCGTGGCCGACGGTCTGGCTCAGCGTGGCGCGCGCAGGCAGCGCGGCGCGCATCGCGGCCAGGATCATCGGGTGCAGTGCGGAGGCGCGGCCGGCCAGCACCACCGGGCGCGGGCCGAAGCGGGCGGACAGCGCCAGCGCCAGGCGGGCCAGCTCGCGGCCGGCGTCCTGCAGGATGGCGGCGGCGACCGGGTCGCGCTCGGCGCTGGCGGCGACCGCCAGCGCCAGCTTGCCGACTTCGCCGCGCTCCTGGCCGTACATGAATTGGCGCGACCACGACCAGTCGCTGCCGCCCACGTGCTCGAACACGGCCTGCGCCATCGGCGAGTCGCGCCAGCAGCCGGGGCTTTCGTCTTCGTTGCGCCAGATGTGGCGCAGCGCTTCGCGCGCGATCCAGAAGCCGCCGCCGCCGTCGTCGACCATCACGCCGCGCCCGCCGGCCCGGTGGAAACGGCCCTCGGTGTCGATCCAGGCGCCGATCGAGCCGGTGCCGGCGTACACCAGGTAGCCTTCGCCGGGCGCAAAGCTGTCGAGGTAGGCGATTTCGATGTCGTTGCACAAGGTGATGCCGCGCGCCGGCACGCCGAGCAACTCGGCCAGCC
>DASRXO010000028.1:0-3379 GCA_035654095.1 Telluria sp. | reverse complement strand
ACCCAAGACTCGCCATCCGGATATCGAGTCCTTCAAGCGCAGCCAGGTCGATCGCATCATTCCCGTCGGCCGCAAAGGCGGCGAGCACTTGGTTCAACACGCTCTTGAGAAGCGTCTGGACCGAATCGGTCTGCGCGCTGCCGTCGGTCAGCGCACTGCCGTCGATCTGTTCGCTGCCGCTTGTGCTGACTCCGGGATCCAGAGTTTTCGCGGATGGTGCAGTCGACGCCAAATTCAATTCGCTAGAGGCGGCAGAACCCAATACATCGGGCGAGCTCGCACCGTCTTGCTCAAACTCGATCGTGATTGCCTGCGGCGCTGTTTCAGTCGGCGGTCCCCGGTTCGCAACTTTTGCGATGACGTGACCGTGTCCAGCACCGTCGACCGACACCTTCGTCGCGAAGGCCGCGACGAGGTTAGCGATCGCCATCCGCAGGTCGACCTTACCGGCGACGGCAGCGTTCTCAGCGGCGTTCGGCTGACTCCATTCGGAAGGCCATGCGACCCCCCGTTCATCTCCTGCTTGCGCGCCGGAAACCGCGACGTCTTGATTGGCGTGGTCTGCGTGTTTCGCATCCGCGACGATGTCCGTTTTCAACTGCTCGACGACGGCGGCATGGTCATCGACGAACATGGCGTGAGTGGCGTCGTCGACGAGACGAGCGAGTTCGCTCGCCACAGGATCGCCGGAAAGCAGGATGCGGGGCTCGAGCGGCTCTACCTGAAACCTGCTCTGACGCTGACCTTCGTCGGACTCACCCACCCTATTGGGTCCAGACAGCATGCGGAACACCGCTTGCAGCCGGTTCCAGGGCCCAGATAGGTGACTTCCCGCGACCATTTACCCCCCCGGCCGCCCTTACGCGCGACCGCAACGGACTGTTTACCAATGCGCGCCGGGGGTCAAGCGCTTTGCATGTAGGGAACTTTGCATGTAGGGAACAGTGAATGCGTAAATGTCTTGGGGTGAGCTGCTGCCGGTTCGGTGGACACCATCTTAAGCTAACAGCGCCTGCCTTTCGAACTCCATTGGGCTGAGATAGCCGATCGTCGAATGCCGCCGGCGCGGATTGTAGAAGCGCTCGATGTAGTCGAACACGTCGGCCTTGGCCTGGTCCCGCGTCCGGTAGGTCTTGCGCGCCGTTCGTTCGGTCTTGAGCGAGGAGAAGAAGCTCTCCATCGCGGCGTTGTCCCAGACGTTGCCAGCGCGGCTCATCGAGCAGACGATGCCATGGTCAGCCATCAAGCGCTGGAACTGATCGCTCGCATACTGGCTGCCGCGGTCGGAATGATGCAGCAGCGCGTCGGGCCGGCCCCGCCGCCAGATCGCCATGACGAGAGCATCGGCGACGAGTTGGGCCGTCATGCCTGCGCTCATCGACCAGCCGACTACCCGGCGCGAGAACAGGTCGAGCACTGCTGCCACATACAGCCAGCCTTCGGCCGTCCAAATGTACGTGAAGTCAGCAATCCATTTGCGGTTGGGCGCGGGAGCCTCGAAGGCGCGGTCGAGCACATTCGCAGCGACGGCGGCGTCCGGCCGCTCACCCGGATCGGGCGGCCGACGACGCCGTCGCGGACGGGCTCGCAACGCCTGCGCGCGCATCAGCCGCTCGATGCGATGCAGGCCGCATGAGATGCCCTCGGCCAGCACGTCGTGCCACACCCGACGGGCGCCGTAGGTCCGGTCGGAGGCGAGGAAACTGCCCCGCACCTTCGCACCCAAGACCTCGTCGCTGCGCGATCGCGCGCTCGGCGACCGGCCGAGCCAGGCATGGAAGCCGGAACGAGACACACCCAGCGCTGCGCACAGCCATGCCACCGGCCAGATCCCGCGGTGCTTCGCGATGAAGCCGAACTTCATGTCGACTCCTTCGCGAAGAAAGCTGTGGCTTTTTTAGGATATCGCGCTCCGCCTTGAGCCTGACGACCTCGCGCCGCAGCCGCTCGATCTCCAGCTGCTCCGGCTTCATCTGTCCCTGGCCGGGAAATGCGTGCTGCGGGTCGGCGGCAAACTCTTTGACCCACTTGCGCAGCACGTTCTCGTGTACGTCCAGATCGCGCGCCGCCTGCGATGCCGACACGCCGCGATCACGTACCAGCTTCACCGCCTCGAGCTTGAAAGCTCGGTCAAACCGTCTCCGTCCCATCGCCAATCTCCGGTTCCTTGCTCCACCTTAACTCGGTGTCCGTGAAACCGGCTGCAGCTCAACTTCAGGCGGATCGCAACACGCTAAGACAGTCTGGCATGCAACTACTTGGCCTCTGTCTGCTTGGCCGCCGCTCTTGTATGGCGGATTTAATGAGTCCTGACCCTAGACACCTCGTTAGCCCTTGAGGAAATGATGTCCAACCCACGCATACCCTATCAGATGTCTTCCGACCGCAAGCGGCTTCCGCCTCCGAGGCCGGGGAAGCCGCTGATCGTGCACATTGTCGTCAATGTCGAATACTGGCCGTTCGACCAGCCGATGCCGCGCAAGCTTATCCCCGGCCCGCACGGCAACGACAAGATACCGGACGTGCCGAACTTCTCATGGGTCGAGTATGGAATGCGCACCGGCTTTCCGCGCATCGTGGAAGCATTGAAGCGCCGCGGCCTGCCGGCATCGACCATGCTCAACGCGACGGTGATCGATGTTTATCCGCGCGCCGCGGAGGTGATGCTCGATGCCGGCTGGGAGTTCATCGGGCATGGATGGACGCAAAAGGCGCTGCAAAACGAGCCTGATGAAGTGGCGGTGATCGATAAATGCATGGAGCGCATCCAGCGCTTCACCGGAAAGCCGATGCGCGGCTGGATGGGTGCAGGCTTGAGCGAAACCATGAATACGCCGGACGTGCTGAAGTCGCGCGGTGTCGAATACACCTGCGACTGGGTGATCGATGATCTGCCGACATGGATGCGCACCAAGCACGGCCCGCTGATGTCGGTGCCTTATTCACTCGATCTGAACGACGGACCTCCCTGGGCCGGATGGGGCATGCATTCAAATGTCCAGTACGATCGGGTCATGTGGACGCTGGAAACTTTCGAGGAAGAGTTAAAGACCAATTGCCGGGTCATGGCCCTTCCCCTGCACCCTCACCTCGTGGGCGTGCCGCATCGGATGAATTGGTTCAACAAGATTCTCGATGTTCTGGTCGCACGAAACGACACAGTGTTCGTCACACCATCGGAGATCGCGGACTGGTACGCTTCGGTCGAACCCGCGCCCGCGGACATGAAGGTCTAGGGTGCCCGATCGCACCGTGGCTCAAATGACGCCGTGCGATCGCAGTTCTGCAATCGCCTTTGCGTCGTACCCAAGACCTTTCACGATCTCGTCCGTATTCTGGCCGAGGGCCGGTGTCGGCCGGTACTCGTCCGGCTGTGGAG
>DASRXO010000027.1:0-3303 GCA_035654095.1 Telluria sp. | reverse complement strand
CCCATGATGTTTTCCTTTTAGATACGGTGTTTTCAGATGTTTCAAATATGCGGAAAAAGTGCGCGCTTTCAAGACCTTGCAACGCAGCAGTTTTTTTATTTGGCTTGTGCCGCGGTAACAATGGCGGGGCGCAATAATCGGTCGGCGATCATATACCCTTTTTGCAACACATTGACGACGGTATTGGCTTCCTGGTCGGCCGGCACCACGGCCACGGCCTGGTGCTTCATCGGGTCGAGCTTGTCGCCCGGCGCGGGCAGCACTTCGACCAGGCGGTTCTTCTCGAACGCCGAGGTGAGCTGCTTGAGCGTCATTTCGACGCCTTCCTTCAGCGACTCGATCGACGGCGTTTCGACTTTCAAGGCCATTTCGAGGCTGTCGCGCACCGGCACCATGGCCTCGGCGAAGCTCTCGATCGCGAATTTATGGGCCTTGCTGACGTCTTCCTGGGCGCGGCGGCGGATGTTTTCGCCCTCGGCCTTGGCGCGCATGAACGCGTCGTGCATCTCGGCCAGCTTGGCTTCGGCGGCGCTCAGCTGCGCTTCGAGGCCGGGCTCGGCGGTTGCGGCGGAGACCGGGATCGACTCGCCTTCGGCAGGCGTCGGCGCCGGTTGGGACACTTCTTGGTTTTCTTGGTCTTGCATCGAAAAAACTCCTACAATCAAAGACTTAGCTGTTTGTTGACCTGGCTTGCTAACCACACAGGCCCGCAGATGGGGCTATAACCTACATTTTCAAGGGGAATTCCACAGCGGAGGCCGCGCGGCGGCATGTGTAACAATTGTTACAACTTTTACTTGGCTGGATATTCTTTCAAGGGCCGGGCGGTCTACCATGTCTTCACGGGTGGCACCGGGATCGCCGGGCGCATACCTGTTCTGGGGAGCCCGGACATGAAGCTGCACCTGATTACTGCCAGCATCGTCGCCTACACCATCCTTGCCATGGCGTGGATCTGCTACAGCGAGCTGGCGCTGCCCTAGTCCGCTATTTTAACAGGCGCGAATTGGGAGCTGTCAATTTCGCCATCATCCGCCGGCGCCCAGCCTGAGGGCATGGGCGCGACCGGTTTCCGCTTCCTTCTTTTCCGCTTCGCGCTGGGCCGCCGTCATCATGGTCGGCCAGCCGATGATGTGCTGCTCGGCGATCTCGGCCAGGCCGGCGATCCACGACGGCGACTCGTTCAGGCAGGGGATGTAATGGAACTGCTTGCCGCCCGCCGCTTCGAAGGCGTGCTTGGCTTCGATCGCGATTTCTTCCAGCGTTTCGAGACAGTCGCTGGTGAAGCCGGGGCAGATCAGGTCGACCCGCTCGACGCCCTCGCGCGCCAGTTGCTCCAGGGTCGGGGCGGTGTAGGGCTGCAGCCACTCGGCCTTGCCGAAGCGCGACTGGAAGGTCACCAGGTACTGCTCGGGCGCCAGGCGCAGCTTGGCGGCCAGCAGGCGCGCGGTCTTCTGGCATTCGCAGTGGTAGGGGTCGCCCAGCATCAGCGTGCGCTTCGGCACGCCGTGGAAACTCATCACCAGCTTGCCGCCGCGGCCATTGGTTTCCCAGTGCGCCAGCACGCTGTCGTGCAGCGCGTCGATGTAGCCGTCGTGGTCGTGGTAGTGCTTCACCATGCGCAGCTCGGGCAGGTTGCGCACCTTGGCGTAGTGGGCGAACACGGCGTCGTTGATCGAGCCGGTGGTGGTGCCCGAATACTGCGGATAGGCCGGCAGGATCGCGATCCGTTCGCAGTGTTCGGCCTTGAGCTTGTCGAGCACTTCCGGCAGCGAGGGCGAGCCGTAGCGCATCGCCATCACCACCCGCAGCGCGTCGTGGCCGCGCTCGCCGAGCAGGCCGCGCAGCAGCATCGCCTGCTTCTGGGTATGCACCTTGAGCGGCGAGCCGTCGCGGGTCCAGATCGATTCGTACTTGGCGGCCGATGTGCCGGAGCGGAAGGGCAGGATGACCAGGCGCAGGATGAACCACCAGATCAGGCGCGGGATCTCGACCACGCGCGGGTCGGACAGGAATTGCTTCAGGTAGCGCCGCACCGCCGGGCGCGTGGGCGCATCCGGGGTGCCGAGGTTGACCAGCACGATGGCGCTGCGCGCTACGGTGCCATGCGTGATCGGTGGTTCTTTGCGGAAGGACATGGAAATCCGGGAGTGTCGGTCGGGGCCGCTATTATAGTTTTTATATCGCTTGCCAAGAAGGAATTTGTGCGTCAGGAGGCCAGCAGTTCGCGCGCGTGCTTGCGGGTGGTGGCCGTGATCTCGAGTCCGCCCAGCATGCGCGCCACTTCCTCGACCCGCGACTTGGCGTCGAGCACGTCGATGCGCGAGACGGTCTTGCCGTTGCCGGCCGCCCCCTTCGCGACCTGGAAGTGCTGGTTGGCCTGGCTCGCGACCTGCGGCAAGTGGGTCACGCACAAGACCTGGCGCTCCTGGCCGAGGCGCTTGAGCAGGCGCCCCACGACTTCGGCCACGGCGCCGCCGATGCCGCTGTCGACCTCGTCGAAGATCAGGGTCGGCACCGTGGTGGCGTGCGAGGTGATCACCGAAATCGCCAGCGCGATGCGCGCCAGCTCGCCGCCCGAGGCAACCTTGGCCAGCGGCCGCGGCGCCACGCCGGCGTGGCCCGCCACCAGGAATTCCACTTGCTCGAGCCCGTGCGCAGCCGGCTCGCAACCGTTCAGCGCGACCACGAAACTGCCGCCCGTCATGTTCAAATCCTGCATCGCCGACGAGACTTGCGCACCGAGCAGCGTGGCCGCCGCGGCGCGCGTGGCCGACAGCTGGTGGGCGGCCTCCAGGTAGGCGGCCTTGAGCTTGTCTTCCTGCGTGCGCAGGCCGTCGAGATCGCTCGCATCGGCCAGGGTCTTGAGCTTGTCGGACAGCTGCGCGTATTGCTCCGGCAGTTGTTCCGGCGTGACGCGGAACTTGCGCGCGGTGCTGTGGATCGCCTCCAGCCGCGCCTCCACATGGCGCAGGCGCGCGGGGTCGAGCTCGACGCGGTCGAGGTAGTCGTTGAGCGCGTACACCGCCTCCTGCAGCTGGATGCGGGCCGGCTCCATGCAGTCGAGCACCGTTTGCAGCTGGGCGTCGACGTCGACCAGCTTGCCCAGCCTGGCGTTCAGCGACGCCAGCTGCGACAGGATCGGATGCTCGGACTCGGAGATCGCGGCCAGCGCTTCCTGCGCGCCTTCGAGCAGGCTGGCGGCATGCGACAGGCGGCTGTGCTCGTTGCCGATCTCGGCCCATTCGCCCGGCTTCACGGCCAGCTTGTCGAGCTCGGCCACCTGCCACTCGAGCCGCTCGC
>DASRXO010000026.1:0-5341 GCA_035654095.1 Telluria sp. | reverse complement strand
CAACTGCAGTAAGGCTGGCGCGCGCCGGTGCGTGGGGCGGGCTGCGAGCATCATGTGAAGCCGCCCAGGGAGGAACGAGGCGGCGGCCTCAGTCCGCGACCGGCTTGGCGGCCGGCTTGGCCTTGCCCGGCTTGGCGCGCGGATGCTTGTGCGCGCTCTTGACCACCTTGTGCTTGGCGGCGGCCGGCTCGCCGCCGGTGGCGGCCGCGCCGCCCTGCGCCATTGCCGCGCTCGAGACAGCCAGGATGGCACTCAGGACCAGGATCTGCAATTTCATGGATTTCCTCCGTCGGGGACTGCAAACGCGCGCGCCGGGCGGCGCGCGGGACTAGGCCGGACTCGCCTTGATCGGCGGTTCCGGCAGGCGCGGCTCTTCGACCGGCGCGCGCGCGGGGGGCGGCACGTCGTCGGGATCGGGGTTGCGCTTGGGGTCGGGCGGCGGGAGGTCGGGATCGGGCGTCGAATGCGCGCGCCGCTCCTCGCCGGCCTGATGGGTGGTGCCTGTCGCTGTGCTCATGGCCTTCCTTTCTGCGAGCTGAAGTGAATCGTAGCAATGCCGGATGGCATGCTATTGCGCTAGATCAAACCCTGCGCCAGACCGCCCAAGATGGCGGTTTTGCTGTATCTTTCACGTCATGTGCGGACGCCTCGACCAACACCATACCGCCGCCGACTATGTGCAGGCGATGCACTGGCCGCGCGCCGAACCGCGGTTCGGCGGCCAGGCCGCGCCCAGTTACAACGCCAGCCCCGGCACTTACCGGCCGCTGCTGCGGCTGATCGACGACCGGCTCACGGTCGACGACCTGTTCTGGGGCTATCGCGCGGCCTGGGCCGCGGCCAGGATGCCGATTGCGATCAACGCCCGCCTCGAAAAACTGAGCAACCGCTACTGGCAGCCGCTGGTCGCCGCCGGCCGCGCCATCGTCCCGGCCGACGGCTGGTACGAGTGGACCGGCGACAAGGGCCGGCGCCAGCCCTGGCATGTGCACCTGAAGAGCGGCGAACCGATGTTCCTCGCGGCGCTGGCCGGCGCCGGTCCGGCGCACGACCATCCGGCCGAGGCGGGCTTCGCGATCGTCACCGTCGATGCCGAAGGCGGCATGGTCGATATGCACGACCGGCGCCCGGTGGTGCTGTCGGCGCGCGACGCCGCGCTGTGGCTCGATCCCGGCCTGTCGGCGCACCAGGCCGAACACCTGGCGCGCGCCATGGGCCTGGGTCCCGAACAGTTCACCTGGCATGCGGTCGGCCCGGAAGTGGGACGGGCCGGCAGCGAAGGCGCGCAGTTGGCGGCCCAGCTCGACCTGCCGATCTGAGCGCGCGCGCCGCCTCGCGCCCGGGCCTAACGCTGGCCGGCTTGCTTGAGCGCGAGCAGATTGTCGACCTCGGTCCGCGCCACTTCGAGGCCGGCCAGGCAGGCCGCTTCCGGCGTCAGGTGGCCGCCCGCGCTCTGGGCGCGGCGCCGCTCGCCGGCCTTGCCGCCGATCGGGTCCAGCTGGTATTCGAAATCCCACAAGTCTTCCTTGTCGCGGACCGGCGCCACGATGATGGCGTAGCCGCGGTATTCCTCGCGTGCATTCTGCATCTGCTTTCTCCAGCGGTTTTGCGCAGCCTAGCATGCGAGAAAAAAAACACCAGCGCGGAATTCAATCGTGCGCGCCGGCGGTATAGTGTGCGCAGTTCAACCACGCCCTCCCGCCCGATGACGATACCGCGCCCGCTTTCCCTGCTCCCCGCCCTGCTGCTGTGCGGCCCGTCCGCCGCCGCGCCCATGACACTGGCCGACTACCTGGCGCTGAACGGGCCGGCGCCGACCGCCCGCATCGCCTACGGCAGCGCGCCCTCGCAATACGCCGAGCTGTTCCGCCCGGCCGGGGCCGGTCCGTTCCCGGTGCTGGTGCTGGTGCATGGCGGCTGCTGGACCGTCCAGTTCGGCGGCATCGTCCAGATGCGCAACGTGGCCGGCGCGCTGGCGGCCCAGGGCATCGCGGTGTGGAATGTCGAGTACCGGCGGGTGGACGAGGAAGGCGGCGGCTATCCGGGCAGCTACCAGGACATCGGCGCCGCGCTCGACAAGCTGGGCGCCGAGGCCGCCACCTACCAGCTCGACATCCGCCGCGTCGCCGCGATGGGCCATTCGGCCGGCGGCCAGCTGGTGCAGTGGAGCGCCGGGCGCGCGCGGATTCCGGCCAGCAGCCCGCTGTTCGCGGCCGCGCCGCTGGCGCCGCGCGAGATCATCAGCCTCGGCGGCCTGGCCGACCTGCGCCACGAAAAAGACCTGATCAAGCGCAGCTGCGGGCGCGACACCGAACAACTGGCCGGCCAGCCCAGCGCCTCACGGCCCGACGTGTTCAGCGACACCAACGCGGCCGAGTTGATGCCGAACGGCAGCCATACGGTACTGGTCACGGGCGAGCTCGACACCATCTCGCCGCCGCGCGCGGCCCACGACTACGCGGCGCGGGCGAACGCGGCCGGCGACCGGGCCGAGGTCGTGATCCTGCCCAAGGCCAGCCATTACGACGAAGTCGCGGCCAGCTCGCCGGCATGGCCGCTGGTGCTGCCCCTGATCCGCCGTGCGCTGGGGCTGGCCAAGCCGGGCGAGTGAGTACGCTGCCGCACAGACCCTATGGCTGAGCGGCACTAAGCTGGGGTTTCCAGACGCACCAACGGAAACCCACTTTGAAACGCTTCCTGCACGCGCCGCTTGCCGCCTGCCTGGCCACCTGTCTCGCCAACGTCATGGCGGCGCCCGCGCCGCGTCCGTGGGCCGAGGTGGTGAACGACAGCGCCAAGCTCGCGGCGCCGCCGCCGCGCGCGGCCGGCGCCGCCCTGCTGCGCGCGCAAATCCTGCTCGACCGCGCCCATTTTTCGTCGGGCGAGATCGACGGCGCGTACGGCGCCAAGCTGCGCCAGGCAATCGTCGGCTACCAGAAGAAGACCGGCCTGGCGGCCAGCGGCAAGCTCGATGCGGCCACCTGGTCGGCGCTCAACGCCGACAGCGCCGACGCCGTCATCAGCTACACGATCGCCGAAGCCGACGTCGCCGGCCCGTTCCAGCCGGTGCCCGAGGACATGGCCGAGAAAGCCACGCTACCCGCGCTCGGTTATGCCAGCGCCGCCGAAGGGCTGGCCGAAAAATTCCATGCCAGCCCGGCCCTGCTCGCGCGCCTCAATCCCGGCAAGGACTTCGGCCGCGCGGGCGAACAGATCAGCGTGCCGAACGTGCTCGACACCGAACCGCTGCCCAAGGCCGGCAAGGTCGTCGTGACCAGGGCCGACCACACGCTGAGCCTGTTCGACAGCGAGGGCGCGCTGCTCGCCCAGTTTCCCGCCTCGACCGGCAGCGCGCACGATCCTTTGCCGATCGGCAGCTGGAAGGTCAAAGGCGTCGTCATCCATCCCACTTTCCACTACAACCCGCAGCTGTTCTGGGATGCGCAACCGGGCGAAAAGAAGGCCGTGATTGCCGCCGGCCCCAACAACCCGGTCGGCGTCGCGTGGATCGACTTGTCCAAGCCGCACTACGGCATCCACGGCACGCCCGAACCCGGCGCGATCGGCAAGACCCAATCGCACGGCTGCATCCGCCTGACCAACTGGGACGTGGCGACGCTGGCGCAATCGGCCGCGGCCGGCACCGAAGTCATCCTGCAGGAATAAGCTATTCAACGCGAAGGAAACGTCATGAGAGTGATCTTGAGTTTTTTGCTGGGAGTGCTAGTGGGCGCCGGCGGCCTGTTTGTGTACCTGCGCCAGATGGCGCCGCTCGCGCCGCCGGTCGCGGTCATTGCGCCGTCGCCGGCGCCGGCCCTGGCGCCGGCGACGGCCGCAGCGCCGGCCGGCGATCCCCTGGCGGCCGCGCTGCCCGGCGCCCCGGCGGTGCAGACCGACCTGACCGAGGCCGACCTGCCGCTGCGGCCGGCTGCGCAAGAGCTGCCGGCGCTGAACCAGGTCCAGGCGACCGCGCCGGCCGGCTTGCTGGTCCCGGTCGAAGGCATCAAGTCCGGCCAGTTGACGGATACCTTCGACCAGCCGCGCGGCAAGGAGCGCCATCACGAAGCGCTCGACATCATGGCGCCGAAAGGCAGCAAGGTGCTGGCGGCGGGCGACGGCAAGGTGGTCAAGCTGTTCAACAGCAAGCCGGGCGGCCTGACCGTCTACCAGTTCGACCCGGCCGAGAAATACGCCTATTACTACGCCCACCTCGACCATTACGCGAATGGCGTCAAGGAAGGCAGCGTGCTCAAGCGCGGCGACCTGGTCGGCTATGTCGGCAGTAGCGGCAACGCCGACCCGAAAGCGCCCCACCTGCACTTCGCGGTGGTCGAACTGACGCCGCAAAAGCAGTGGTGGAAAGGCACGCCGGTCGATCCCTATCCGCTGCTGGCCAACTGAGCTCATTCATCGACGTCGGCGCCGACGTTGATCGCCGCGTAGGCGCGCTGCACCGCGGTCGCCTCCTTGCTGCCGACCCCGTACAGTTCCTGGGCGGCGGCCAGCACCTTGCCGCGCGCGTCGGCATAGTTGGTGGTCGAGGTGAACTTGGTGGTGGCCGCCTTGAACCAGATCCGGAACGCCTTGTCGGTGCCGATGCCGGTCATCGCGGCCGGCGTTTTGGTCAGGTACTTGCTGAAGAAATCGCTGCTCTTGCCGGCGTTCGAGCCTTGCGCGAGGAAGTAGAACATGCGGTTGTTCGGGCCGCTGTTGAGGTGCACGTCGAGGCGCTTGATGGTGGTACTCCAGGCGTCCGGACTGGCGCCGTCCTTGCTCGGCCTATACAGCCAGCGCAGCGGCTGGCCGTCCTTGCTGATCTCCTTGCCGACCATCCAGTCGTTGCCGCTGTTCGGAATCAGGGCGCCGGTGCCGCCGGCGCGCGCATAGGCTTCGACCACCTCGCCGTTGATGTCCGAACTCGATTCGTTGAGGCCGCCCGACTCGCCGGCATACACCAGGTTGGACGTCGAGGCCGTCACGCCGTGGCCCATCTCGTGGCCGATCACGTCGATCGAACCGAGGCTGTTGAAGGACGCGCCGTCGCCGATGAACATGCACTTGCAGGTGTCGCTGTAATAGGCATTGTCGTAGGCGGTGTTGACGTGGGCCGCGATGTAGGTGGCGGTGTTGTTGCCGTCCAGCGAATGCCAGCCCAGGGTGTTCTTCAGCATGTCGTAGGTATTCATCAAGCCCCACATCGCGTTGACCGCGGCGGTCTGGCCGTTGACGCCGGTGGTGCTGCCGCCGTCGACGTACTGCTTGCCGTCGCCCCAGGTGTTGCTGGCGTTGAGATACACGCTGCCGGCCGAGCTGCCGTGGTCGGCGTTGGTGATCGCCATCG
>DASRXO010000025.1:0-3408 GCA_035654095.1 Telluria sp. | reverse complement strand
TGCCCTTGATCGCGTTTTCCACCGCGGTCGAGCCCTGCTGCGCCGCGGCCACCGACTGGCGCGCCACCTCGGCCGATTCGTTGGCCGACTTCGACACGTCGGTAATCTCGCTCGCCATCTTGAGCACGGTCGTCGAGGCGTCCTGGATCTCGCGCGACTGCTGCTGGGTCGCGGTCAGCAGGTCGGTCGAAATATTCTGCGCGTTGGTCGACGCCGAGGTCACCTGTTCGGCGGTGGTGGTCACGCGCTCGACCAGCCCGCGCAGCTCTTCGACCGTGTAGTTGACCGAGTCGGCGATCGCGCCGGTGATGTCTTCCGACACCGTCGCGTGCACCGTCAAGTCGCCGTCCGCCACTTCCTGCAGCTCGTTCATCAGGCGCAAAATCGCGGCCTGGTTCTGGTCGTTGGTGGCCTTCGCTTCTTCTTCCTTGGACTGCGCCAGCAGGCGCATGGCTTCCGCGTCCTGGCGCCGCGCATCGGCGCCGCGGGTACGATTGCGCGAGTCCTGCAGCATCACGCGGCTGATACTGCCGGCGGCCGCCAGCGTGAACACCGAGGCCGCCACCATCACCCAGAACCAGACGTCGGTCGAATCCTGGTCGCCGCGGTAGATCGTCTGCACGCCCGAGAGCAGCTTGCGCACGTCTTCGTTCTCGTAGAAGATCGACTGCTCGGCGCCCTTGGCGGCGGTGAACTTGCCGAGGTTGTCGAGGATCGACGACACCAGCTTCTGATAGCTGTCGAACTTGGTCTTGATCGCGCCCAGCTTCTCGCGCAGGTCGGGGTCGCGCACCGCGCCCAGTTGCAGCGCCTCGTTCCCGTTCAGGAAGCCGTCGACGGTGGCGCGGAAGGTGGTGGTGTCGCGCCCCAGCTGGAACGCGGTCTCGGGACGGATGCCGCCGGAGGTCAGGAATTCGCTGGCGCTGCGCGACAGGCGCTGGGTCAGCATCATCATGCGCCCGATCGCCGCCGCCTCGCGCGGGGTGGCGCCGCGCGCCAGCTTCTGGGTCAGCAGTTCTTCGGTCAGGCTCAGGAGTTCAGGCGAGAGCGCGTCGAGCTGGCGCAGGGTCTTGCCGAATTCGGTCAGCTCGGGCTTGACCTTGAGGATGGTGCCGGCCGCGTTGTCGGAGCTGACCCACTTGGTGCGCGCCTCGGCCAGGGCCCGGGCCACGCCGGCCGATGCCGAGGGAATCGCGCGTCCGGCGAAATCGCCGCCGCGCGACAGCAGGTTCAAGTCGCTGGTCAGCTGGACCCGGCTCTCCTGCAGCTGGGTGAAGGCTTCCGGGCTGCCCTGGATCGCGTTCGGCGCGGCCTTGCCGACCCGCTGCGAGTGCATCAGCGCGTCGCTCGCGATCTGGGTCTGGGCCGAGGCCACGCTGCTGGCGACCGAATTGCGCCACAGCGCGAAGACGGTGACCAGGATGCCGGCCCCGAACACGATCAGCAGGATGCGCAGCTGGCGCGCCAGCGACAGGTGGCCGATCAGCGGCAGCTGGAGCTCGGTCTCGGCCTCGTCGGCCGCCGCCGCGCCGCGCTTGCGGCGCATGAAGTTCCCGAGCCGCAGCGGGCTCGCTTCGTCGGCCGCCGGATCCGGCGCGGGGCTCGGCACGGCCTGCAGCTGCGGCCGTGGCTCTGCGGGGGCGGCGCCGAACTCGGTGTCGACGGCCAGCGCCGCACCTGCGTCCTGTTTAGCCTTTGGAAAAAACCCCATTGAAATTTTCGATGCGAATCCCATTCCAGCTCCCAGTCCTTAAGTCCCTAAAACCCGACATGCAAGAAACGCGGGTCCTGCACCAGCGCCGCCAGGTCGAGCGGCGTCCATTGATTGCCTTCGGCGTCGCGCAGGCGATCGCCGGACTGCTCCATCTCGCCCGCATGGCGCAGGCCGTACACGCGCGCCACCAGCAGCCCGCAATTAAAGCCCAGGCCGGCCGCGAACGTCACGATCCGGCTGTCGGCGCCGCTCGCCGTGTCATGCTGGTCGAGGTAGCGCGCCAGGTCGATCACGCCGACCAGGTTGCCGCGGATATTCGCCAGCCCCAGATACCAGGGCTGGGTCAGCGGCACTGCGGTGATCGGCGCCACCGGCACGATCTCGCCGGCCTGGGTCAGGTCGAGCAGGAAGCGCTCGGCCCCGATCATCACGCCCAGCTGGTTGATGCGCGCGCCGCTGTTGTTGCGCGCGGCCTGCATGCGTTCGAGCAGCTGCACCTGGTACTGGCGCAGGCGGGTGCGGCGGCCGGCCGCGTCGGGCCGGGCCGCCGTGCCGGAGGCGTGGTCGCTGTCGCTCATCGCCTCAGGCGCCGCCGAGGGTGGCGATCTTGGCCAGCAGCTGGGCCGGATCGACCGGCTTGACCAGGTAGTCGCGCGCGCCCTGGCGCAGGCCCCAGATGCGGTCGGTCTCCTGGTTCTTGCTGCTGCAGATGATGATCGGGACATTCGCCAGCTCGGGGTCGCGCGCGATCGCGCGCGTCACCTGGAAGCCGTTCGCGCCGGGCATCACCACGTCCATCAGGATCAGCTGCGGCTTGTCGGCCTTGATGCTGGCCAGCGCCTCTTCGCCGTTTTCGGCGGTGGTCACGCTGAAGCCGTTCTTGACCAGGATGTCGGTCAGGTAATAGCGCTCGGTGGGCGAGTCGTCGACGATAAGGATTTTATGGATGGCCACGGGGTGCTCCTGGTTTTTATGGCGCTGCGTCGGCGGTGTGCTCGCGCACGGCCGCCAGCAGGCTGTCTTTGCTAAAAGGCTTGGTGAGATAGGCGGCCGAACCGACCATCGCGCCGCGCGCGCGATCGAACAAGCCGTCCTTGGACGAGAGCATGAGCACCGGGGTGGCGTGGAAGCGCGCGCTCTTCTTGATCAGGGCGCAGGTCTGGTAGCCATCGAGGCGCGGCATCAGGATGTCGCAAAACACCAGCGCCGGGTGGTGGTCGTTGATCTTGGCCAGTGCATCGAAGCCGTCTTCGGCCAGCACCACCTGGTAGCCGGCCTGGGTGAGGAAAATCTCGGCCGAGCGGCGAATCGTGCTGCTATCGTCGATCACCATGATTTTCAAGCCTGTCGGTTGGGGCGTTGTCGTCATTTTCAGTTCACTTCAGCATGAGACAGCACGATAGCATAGGGCAAGCCCCTTGTGCGTTAAATGTTGCAGTAAATCAACTAGGATCAACTCGGACGCCACAGCACCGCCTGCGGCCAGGGGAAGCGCGCTTACATCACGGTCATTTCAAAGTCGTCCTTGCGCGCGCCGCACTCGGGACAGGTCCAGTTCATGGGGACGTCGGCCCAGCGGGTGCCGGCCGGGATGCCTTCGTCCGGCAGGCCGGCCGCTTCGTCGTAGACCCAGCCGCAGATCAGGCACATCCAGGTTTGAAATGGCACCACGGCCGCCTGCGTCGTTTCATTGC
>DASRXO010000024.1:0-2905 GCA_035654095.1 Telluria sp. | reverse complement strand
CAATCAACGCCGTTATGGGCGCGAGGTGTTGCGGCGGGTGGCGATCATCAAGGTGGCGCAGCGGCTGGGAATGCCGCTGGCCTCGATCGGCGCGGCCTTGCGGACTTTGCCGGCGGGACGCACGCCGACGGCGGCGGACTGGCGTGCGCTGTCGGCGGCCTGGCGCGCCGAGCTGGACGAGCGGATCGTGCGGCTGTCGAAGCTGCGCGACGAGCTCGACAGCTGCATCGGTTGCGGCTGTCTCTCGATGGACAGCTGCCCGCTGCGCAATCCCCTCGATACGCTGGCCGACCAAGGCAGCGGCGCCCGCCTGCTCGACCCCGACTAAGCCATGGGGTCAGACTAAGCCATGGGGTCACGTCTGACATTCGTACATTTTTTCAGAGAAATGTACGAATGTCAGACGCGACCCCCACGGTGTTTGCTTGCCCAAAGTTGCCGAGCTCTGCAGCACGGGGCCAATCGGCAGTAGGCGCTTGGGCCGCGGCCTTGCTGCGGCACCCGGTTGGGGTCACATCTGACATTCGGACATTTCATTTCGAAAATGTACGAATGTCAGATGTGACCCCATGTTGCAGCGCGAACTTTTGGGGCGCCGGACCGTTCTATATGCCTATGGACTTTGTCTTGCTGAACAATACGCTGGCGACCTGGAGCATCGCCGTCGGCGCCGCACTCGGCAGTATCCTCGCGATGCTGTTCCTGCGTCTGCTGATCGCGCGCCGCCTGGCCGTCTTGGCGCGCCGCACCGCCACCCGCCTCGACGACCTTGCAGTCCAGATGCTGGGCTCGACCTATGTGCTGGCGATCATCGTGCTCGGCCTCTACCTCGGCAGCACCTTCCTCGACCTGCCTGCCAAGGCGCAACTGATGCTGTCGCGGATCGCGGTCGCCGCTCTGCTGATCCAGCTCGCGATCTGGGGCGACGCCGGCGTGCGCGCCTGGCGCGGCCGCCAGCAGCGCCAGCTCGAAGCGGCCGACACCGCCGCCAGCACCACTTCGATCAGCATCATCAGCTTCGTGCTGCGCACCGCGGTCTGGATCGTGATCACCCTGATGTTGCTCGACAACCTGGGCTTCAACGTCACCACCCTCGTGGCCAGCCTCGGCATCAGCGGCATCGCGGTCGCGCTGGCGGTCCAGAATATCCTCGGCGACCTGTTCGCCTCGCTCTCGATCGTGCTCGACAAACCCTTCGTGGTGGGCGACTTCATCATCGTCGGCGACGAACTCGGCGCGGTCGAGTCGATCGGCTTGAAGACCACCCGCCTGCGCGGCCTCGGCGGCGAGCAGATCGTGTTCTCGAACGCCGAGCTGCTCAAGAGCCGCATCCACAACCACCAGCGCATGGTCAGCCGGCGCGTGGCCTTCATCGTGCGCGTCGGTTACCAGACCGAGGAACAGCAGCTGCGCGCCATCCCCGACATCGTGCGCGAACTCGTGATGGCCCAGCCGAACACCCGCTTCGAGCGCGCCCATTTCTCGGCCTACAGCGATTCCTCCCTCGATTTCGAAGTGGTCTACCACGTCGGCTCGTCCGATTACCTGGTGCACATGGATACCCAGCAGGCGGTGTTCCTCGGCCTCTACCGCCGCTTCGCGATCGAAGGCATCGAATTCGCCCATCCGCTGCGTATGGTACAGTTTGCCGGACTCAACGGCGCGCGGCGCGACACCGCCGAGGCCGCATTGGCCGAATTTTCGCGCCGCCGATGAGTCCAACCTTTATCGGCCACCGGCCTGACGGGGGATGCCATGGATACCATCGCGGGCGTGGATGCGGCCTTCTTCGCCAGGGTGCAGTTCGGCTTCACGATCGCCTTCCACATCATTTTCCCGGCCTTTTCCATCGGCCTGTCGGCCTTCATCGCCACCCTGGAATTGTTGTGGCTGCGCAGCAAGCGCCCGCACTACCACACGCTGGCCCGCTTCTGGACCAAGATCTTCGCGGTCTCGTTCGCGATGGGCGTGGTGTCGGGCATCGTGCTCGAATACCAGATCGGCGCCAACTGGAGCCGCTTCGCCCAGGTGCTCGGCAATGTGCTGGCGCCGCTGTTCAGCTACGAGGTGCTGACCGCGTTCTTTCTCGAGGCTAGCTTTCTCGGCATCATGCTGTTTGGCTGGAACCGCTTCCCGCCCTGGCTGCATACCCTGGCCTCGATCGCGGTGGCCGCCGGCACCGCGCTGTCCGGTTTCTGGATCCTGGCCGCCAACAGCTGGATGCACACGCCGGCCGGCTTCGCCTTCGAGAACGGGGTCGCGATTCCGCTCAGCTGGTGGGCGATCATCTTCAATCCGAGCTTTCCCTACCGCTTCACGCACATGATGATCGCCACCTACCTGACCACCTCGCTGGTGGTGGCCTCGGTCGGCGCGCGCTACCTGCTGGCCGGCCGCCACGAGGCCGAGGCGCGCACCATGCTGCACATGGGGCTGGGCATGCTGGCGGTGCTGGCGCCGCTGCAGGCGCTGGTCGGCGACTTGCACGGCCTGAACACGCTGGCGCACCAGCCGGCCAAGATCGCGGCGATCGAGGCGCATTGGGACGACACCGGGCCGGCCGCGCTGGTGCTGTTCGCCTGGCCCGACAGCAAGGCCGAGCGCAACCTGGCCGAGATCGCCGTGCCGCGGCTCGGCAGCCTGATCCTCACCCACGACTGGAACGGCCGCATCCCCGGCCTGCGCGACTTCAAACCGGCCGACCGGCCGCCGGTGGCGCCGGTGTTTTTCATGTTCCGCCTGATGGTCGGGCTCGGCGTGCTGATGATCGCGATCGGCATCGCCGGCGTGTTCCTGTGGTGGCGCCGGCGCTTGCCGCAGGCGCGCTGGTTCCTGCGGCCGCTGGGCATCGCCTGGCCGCTCGGCTTCGTGGCGCTGCTGGCCGGCTGGATGGTCACCGAGATCG
>DASRXO010000023.1:0-5250 GCA_035654095.1 Telluria sp. | reverse complement strand
GCTCGGCGACCTGCTCGTGTACGGACCGCTGCGCAACGTGCTCGGCATGAGCCGCATCCGGGTGGCGTATACCGCGGGCGCGGCCATCGGCCCGGACCTGTTCCGCTTCTACCGCTCGATCGGGGTCAACCTCAAGCAGCTGTACGGCTCCACCGAAACCTGCGCCTACGTCTGCCTGCAGCCGGACGGGAACATCAAGTTCGACAGCGTGGGCCCGCCGGCGCCGGGGGTCGAGGTCAAGCTGGCGGCCAATGGCGAGGTGCTGGTCAGGTCGGCGGCCATTATGGACGGCTACTTCCGGCGGCCCGACGCCACCGCCGAAGCGATCGATGCCGAGGGCTACTTCCACACCGGCGACGCCGGCCTGTTCGACAGCGACGGCGACCTGAAGATCATCGACCGCCCTCGAGATCCAGGCGATCCGCAAGACGCCGGTGGGCCGCCTGCCCTACGGCTTGCAGAAGCGGGTGGAGCTGGGCCGCGCGCTGGCCGCCGAGCCCGAGATCCTGCTGCTGGACGAACCGATGGCCGGCATGAACGTGGAAGAGAAGCAGGACATGTGCCGCTTCATCCTCGACGTGAACGACCAGTTCGGGACCACCATCGTGCTGATCGAGCACGACATGAGCGTGGTGATGGATATCTCGGACCGGGTGGTGGTGCTCGACTACGGCAAGAAGATCGGCGACGGCACGCCCGGCGAGGTGCGGGCGAACAAGGATGTCATTAACGCATACCTCGGGGTTGCGTAGGGTGGGTACGGGTTCATCGTGCCCACGCGGATCATGCGGCGCGTATCGCCGCGTGGGCACGGTGAACCCGTACCCACCCTACCAGGAACAGGCGACATGAATTTTTTCTTCAAGGTGCTGATCGGCGGCTTGCTCTCGGGCGTGATGTACGCGCTGGTGGCGATCGGCTTCGTCCTGATCTACAAGGCTTCCGGCGTGTTCAACTTCGCCCAGGGCGCGATGGTGTTCTTCGCCGCCCTCACCTGCGTCGGCATCATCGACAAGTTCGGCGTGCCGATCTGGGTCGCGGCGCCGCTCACCGCCCTCGTGATGATCGCGCTCGGCCTGGCGATCGAAAGGGTGGTGCTGCGCCCGCTGGTGAACCAGCCGGAGATCACGCTGTTCATGGCCACCATCGGCCTGGCCTTCTTCATCGAAGGCCTGGCCCAGCTGCTGTGGGGCGCGCAGGTGCACAAGCTGGACCTGCCGATCGACGACGTGCCGATCGCCTTCCTGCTGGAGCGCTTCAACATCATCGTCTCGCAGTTCGACCTGACCGCGGCCGCCATCTGCGCGCTGCTGTTCTCGAAGACCAGGGTCGGACGCGCGCTGCGCGCGGTGGCCGACGACCACCAGGCCGCACTGGCGGTCGGCATCCCGCTGCAACGGATCTGGGCGGTGGTGTGGTCGGTGGCCGGGCTGGTCGCGCTGGTGGCCGGGCTGCTGTGGGGCGCGCGCAATGGCGTGCAGTTCGCCCTGACCTTCATTGCGCTCAAGGCGCTGCCGGTGCTGATCCTGGGCGGCTTCACGTCGATAACGGGCGCGATCGTCGGCGGCCTGCTCATCGGCGCGTCCGAAAAACTGGCCGAGGTCTACCTCGGACCGATGGTCGGCGGCGGCATCGAAGGCTGGTTCCCCTACGTGCTTGCGCTGCTGTTCCTGCTAGTGCGGCCGGAAGGCCTGTTCGGCGAAAAAATCATCCGGAGAATATGAGATGCTGTATCGCGAAGCCGGGCAATTCAAGACCAGCTATCAGTCCGACGGCCAGATCTTCCCGATCCGGCAAGACCGCATCGCGCTGGCCAGCGTGCTGTTGCTGGCAGCCGTCATTGTGCCGCTGTTCGCCTCGCCCTACCTGCTGTCGGCGATCCTGATCCCCTTCCTGATCTTTGCGCTGGCCGCGCTGGGCCTGAACATCCTGACCGGGTACGCCGGCCAGCTCTCGCTCGGCAGCGCGGCCTTCATGGCGGTCGGCGCGTTCGCCTCGTTCAATGTCGTCGCGCGGATACCCGGCATCCCGATGCTGCTGGCCTTCGTGTTCGGCGGCCTGTGCGCGGCGACGGTCGGCATCGTGTTCGGACTGCCGTCGCTGCGCATCCGCGGCTTCTACCTCGCCGCGTCGACGCTGGCGACCCAGTTCTTCGTGGTCTGGTGCCTGACCAAGATTCCCTACCTGACCAACTACAGCGCCTCGGGCGTGATCACGGCGCAGAAGATCGCGATCCTCGGCTACCTGTTCGACACCCCGGCCCGCAAGTACACGCTGGTACTGGTCATCGTGGCCGTGATGGCGCTGCTGGCCAAGAACATGGTGCGCTCGAACGTCGGCCGCTCGTGGATGGCGGTACGCGACATGGACGTGGCGGCCGAGGTGATCGGCTTTCGCCCGATGCGCACCAAGCTGCTGGCGTTCGCGGTCAGCTCGTTCTACTGCGGCGTGGCCGGCGCCCTGTACGCCTATGCCTACCTCGGCACGGTGGAGCCGGAAGCCTATAACCTCGACCTGTCGTTCCGCATCCTGTTCATGATCATCATCGGCGCTGACCGGCGCCTACACCCGCCAAGTCTCGCGCGCCGAATTGAAGGATGCGCTGGAAGCGGTCTACCACTACTTCCCGCGCCTGAAGGAGCGGCGCGCCAGCCAGGCCGGCTACACCTCGGGCGGCGAGCAGCAGATGTGCGCGATCGGCCGCGCGCTGATGGCCAAGCCGTCGATGATCCTGCTGGATGAACCGTCGATGGGGATCGCGCCCCGGATCGTCGAGGAGATTTTCGACATCGTGAGGGACTTGAACCGCAAGGAGGGCGTGTCCTTCCTGCTGGCCGAGCAGAACACCACGGTCGCCCTGCGTTATGCCGACTTCGGCTACATCCTGGAAAACGGCCGGGTCGTGATGGAGGGCGAGGCGGGCGAACTGGCCAACAACGAAGACGTCAAAGAGTTCTACCTCGGCGTTTCCGGCGCCGGCCGCACGAGCTTTCGCGACATGAAATTTTACCGCCGCCGCAAACGCTGGCTGGCTTGAGGACGCACCATGGATTTTGAAGCAGCAAAGACACTGTGCCGCAGTTTCCCGGGCTGTACCGAAGACGTCAAATGGGGCGCCGACGCCGTGTTCTCGGTCGGCGCAAAGATGTTCGCGGTGACCGGCAGCGCGGTGCCGGCCAAGGGCATGAGTTTCAAGGTCGATGACGAGCGCTTCCTGGAACTGACGGACCGCCCGGGCATCATCCCCGCACCCTACCTGGCGCGCGCCAAGTGGGTGTACGTCGAACACGCCAAAGCGCTGAGCGACAAGGAGGCGGCCGCGCTGCTGCGTCGCTCCTACGAACTGGTGTTCGCCAAGCTGACCAAAAAGCTGCAGCGCGAGATCGGCGGGGCGGGATGAGCGCCGATACCTTCGACGCGCTGGAAACGCGCGACCCCGCGGAACGCGAGCGCGACCTGATGGCGCGCCTGCCGCGGCTGGTGGCGCGCGCGCAGTCGGCGCCGGGCTGGGCGCGCATCCTGGCCGGCGTCGATGCGGCCGCGGTCACCAGCCGCGATGCCCTGGCCGCGCTGCCCATCACGCGCAAGGCCGAACTGAAATCGCTGCAGCAGCGCGAGCGCCCGTTCGGCGGCCTGAATGCCACCGCGGTGGGCGAGCTCGCGCGGGTGTTCGTGTCGCCCGGCCCGATCTTCGACCCCGAGGGCCGCGCGCCCGACTGGTGGCGCTTCGCGCGGCCGATGTACGCGGCCGGCGTGCGGCGATATCGGCAGCGTGCGCAACGCGATGCTGGGCGCCGAGGCGCTACCCGAATCGCTGCGCAGCTGGTTCCGCGACCGCGGCGTGCAGCGCGTGCTGCAGACCTACGCCTCGGCCGACGCCGGCAGCATCGCCTACGAGACCGAGACCGATGGCGTGCTCAATCCCGGCATGGTGCTGGACGAAGACGTGATCCTCGAGATCGTGCGGCCCGGCAGCGGCGAGCCGGTGGCGCCGGGCGACATCGGCGAGGTCGTGGTCACGCTGTTCAATGCCGACTATCCGCTGATCCGCTTTGCGACCGGCGACATGTCGGCGCTGCTGGCCGATGCGCCGCCGTCGACATGCGGGCGCACCAACCTGCGCATCAAGGGATGGATGGGGCGCGCCGACCAGACCACCAAGGTGCGCGCGATGTTCGTGCATCCTTCGCAAGTGGCCAACATCGCGCGCCGCTATCCGGAGATACTAAAGGCGCGGCTGGTGGTCTCGGGCCGCATGGCGAACGACGTGATGACGCTGCATTGCGAAGTGGCCGCGCCGCTTGCGCCCGCGCGTGCGGAGGCGATCGTGCACTCGATCCGCGAGGTCACCAAGTTGCGCGGCGAGCTGCGCTTCGAGCGCCCGGGCGCCCTGCCCGACGACGGCAAGTTGATCGACGACGTGTGCGACTACCGCTAGCGAGGGCGCGCCGTTGTGGCATAAATCCAACTGCGCGCCGTTTGTGCGCTGCGATATGCCGCATAATCAAAGCGTGTCCTCTTTAAAGCAGATCGCCATGCAAGACTTCCACTTCGAACGCGCCCGCGCCTTGTTGGGCAATGCCGAAGAAATCGTCGACCCGGATACCGTGCAGGCCGCGGTCAGGCACGTCGCCGACGTCCTCAACGCGCGCTTCGGCGACGCCGCCGATGCGCAGTTCCCGCTGGTGCTGGGCGTGATGGGCGGCGCCGTGGTGTTTACCGGGCAGCTGCTGCCGCAGCTGGCGTTCCCGCTCGAATTCGACTACATCCACGTGAGTCGTTACGGCGACGACGACCAGGGCGGCCGCGTGATCTGGAAAGTGATCCCGCGCCCCAACGTGGCGGGCCGCACGATCATCGTGCTCGACGATATCCTGGACGAGGGCGAAACGCTGGCGCAGGTCAAGCAGCGCCTGCTCGCGATGGGCGCGGCGGAAGTGATCATCACGGTGTTCGCCGACAAATCGACCAAGCGCAGCAAACCGATCAAGGCCGACATCGTGGGCCTGACGATCCCCGACAAATTCGTGGTCGGCTTCGGGATGGACGTCTACGGCTACTGGCGCAACCTGCCGGGCCTGTGGGCGATCCGGCAGGAAGACCTGAAGTCGTTCAACGTCTGAGGCAACACCGGGGTCAGTGCCGACATTCGGACACATTAAATAGGGTCAGAGTCGAATTAATTCATGAATCTCGAATTAATTCGACTCTGACCCTATTTAATGTGTCCGAATGTCGGCACTGCCCCCG
>DASRXO010000022.1:0-3847 GCA_035654095.1 Telluria sp. | reverse complement strand
AGCGCTACAACGAGGTGGGCGCGATCGGCGTGATCCCGAAACCGCTGGTGCCGCTGCGCCTGGCCGACCAGCTGGCCGCCTTGTGGGAGCAGCGTCCTTACGGCGCCTACTAGCGTGCAAGGATCCTGTGGCCTTGCTATGATGGCAAACGGCGCGGCGCGAGGCCGCGCGCCCATCATCGAGCCACAGGATACCCATGAAAACCAAAGCCGCCATCGCATGGCAAGCGGGCCAGCCGCTGACGATTGAAGACGTCGACCTGGAGGGCCCGAAAGCGGGCGAGGTGCTGGTCGAGATCAAGGCGACCGGCATTTGCCACACCGATTACTACACCCTGTCCGGGGCCGACCCCGAGGGCATCTTCCCCGCCATCCTGGGCCATGAGGGCGCCGGCGTGGTGGTGGATGTGGGCAAGGGCGTGACGTCGCTGAAAAAGGGCGACCACGTCATTCCGCTCTACACGCCGGAATGCCGCCAGTGCAAATTCTGCCTGTCGCAAAAGACCAACCTGTGCCAGTCGATCCGCGCCACCCAGGGCCGCGGCCTGATGCCCGATGCGACCAGCCGCTTCTCGATCGGCGGCAAGCCGATCTACCACTACATGGGCACCTCGACCTTTTCGAACTACGTGGTGGTGCCCGAGATCGCGCTGGCCAAGGTGCGCTCCGACGCGCCGTTCGACAAGATCTGCTACATCGGCTGCGGCGTGACCACCGGCGTCGGCGCGGTGCTGTTCACCGCCAAGGTGGAGGCGGGCGCCAACGTGGTGGTGTTCGGCCTGGGCGGCATCGGCCTGAACGTGATCCAGGCCGCGCGCATGGTGGGCGCCGACAAGATCATCGGGGTCGACCTGAACCCGGCGCGTGAAGCGATGGCGCGCAAGTTCGGCATGACCCATTTCATCAACCCGAGCCAGGTCGAGAACGTGGTCGACGCGATCGTCCAACTGACCGATGGCGGCGCCGACTACTCGTTCGAATGCATCGGCAACGTGACGACCATGCGCCAGGCGCTCGAATGCTGCCACAAGGGCTGGGGCCAGTCGATCATCATCGGGGTGGCGGCGGCGGGCCAGGAAATTGCGACCCGGCCGTTCCAGCTGGTCACCGGGCGGGTCTGGAAAGGCTCGGCCTTCGGCGGTGCGCGCGGACGCACCGACGTGCCGAAAATCGTCGACTGGTATATGGACGGCAAGCTCAACATCGACGACCTGATCACCCACCGCCTGCCGCTCGAGCGCATCAACGAAGGTTTCGACCTGATGAAGAGCGGCGAGTCGATCCGCTCGGTGGTGATTTTCTAGGATTCTTTTCACGGATTAGCCGGAGAGCGCCGTCCGGCCGCGGCGCATTCCCCGAAAACCGCCGTCCATCGCACGCCGGTGGAGGGCAGGGCGCGCCTCGCCTATCCTGATCTTGGTATTTCGACGGCGTTTCGTCGAGAAGTAGAAAAATAGTTCTAGACAATTTTATCTAGATATTTTATTCTACATCCAACGATAGGGAGACTCCATGCACCACAGCACCCCAGCACAAACAGGAGCAGCGCGATGAGCGGCTGGCTGTCGGCCGTCGGCAGCAGCCTGGCCTGGGCCTTGCTCGACTTCGTGTGGCAAGGCATGCTGGTCGGCTGGATCGCGGCGCTGGTGTTCGGCCTGCTGCGCAAGGCGCGCCCGCAAGCGCGCTATGCCTTCGGCTGCGCGGCGCTGCTGCTGTGCGTGGCCCTGCCGCTGGCCGGCGTGGCCGAGCGGCTGATCGATGCCCGTGCCGATGCGCATGGCGTCACCACCCTGCTGCTGCCGCTCGCGCTGGCCGATGCGCCGGGCGCGGCGGCCGCCGCGCCCGGGCTCGGGCCCGTCGCGTTCAGCGCCGGCCGTCTCGCCGGCTGGGAACAGGCCTTGCAGGCGCGGCTGCCGCTGGTGATCTTTTTCTGGGCTTGCGGCGCCGGCGCGCTGGCCCTGCGCATGCTGCTCGGCCTGCTCTGGGTGCGGCGCCGCAGCCAGCCCGGCCGCTCGCGTCCGGACCCGGCGTGGCAGGCGCGCGTCGACCGGCTGGCCGCGCAGTTCGGCGTGCGGCGGCCGGTGCGCCTCGGCCTGGTCGACGACTTGCCGAGCCCGGTCACGGCCGGCTGGTGGCGGCCGGTGATCCTGCTGCCCGCCGCGCTGCTCAGCGGCATGCCGCCCGACTTGCTCGAAGCCCTGCTGGCGCACGAGATGGCGCACATCAAGCGCCTCGACTACCTGGTCAACCTGGTCCAGGGCGCGATCGAAATTTTGCTGTTCTATCACCCGACCGTCTGGTGGTTGTCGAACCGGATCCGGGTCGAGCGCGAACAGATTGCAGATGATGTAGCTGCAAGCATGCTCGGCGAACCGCGGCGCCTGGCACTTGCATTGTCCGGGCTGGATCAGTTCCAGCTCACCACCCCCCACCTCGCCCATGCGGCACACGGAGGAAATCTCATGCTTCGCATTAAACGCCTGGTACGTCCAGATACCGAACCGCTCAACTGGAAAATGGCGCTGCCCATCCTCGGCCTGTCGGCCGCCTGCGCCGCGTTTTACGCCCACGCCCAGAGCGTGCCGAACATCCCGCCGCCGCCGCCCGTGCCCGCGATAGTGCTCGCCGCGCTGCCCGCGCTGCCCGCACTGCCGGCACAGCCCGCACAGCCCGCACAAGCCGCAGAAGCCGCACAGCCTGCGCAGCTTGCACCACCCGCTCCCCCGGCGCCGCCCACGCCGCCGCATCCGAAAGCCGAACGCGCGGTCCCGCGCGACGGCCGCGACGATGCTTATGCGTTGGTGCGCGCCACGCCGCACGGCACCAATATGAGCGGCAACCGCGCCGACTGGCGTCAGGTCGAAACGCTCAAGCGCAGCGTGCATGGCGATTTCCTCTGGTTCCGCAACGGCGGCAAGACCTATGTGGTGCAGGACGCCGGCGTGCTGGCCAGGGTGATCGACGCCTACGCGCCGCTCGACCGGCTGGGCGTCGAGATGGACGGCTACGGCCAGGAAATGGACCAGCACGGCAAGGCGATGGAACAGCTGGGCCGCGAGATGGGAAAGGCGGCCGGCAACATCGAGCGCGGTCCCGACCGCGAAGCCCAGCGCCAGATCAACGCGCTCGGCCGCCAGCAGGGCAAGCTGGGCCGCGAGATGGAGCGCCTGGGCCGCCAGATGGATGGCGCCAGCCGCGAAGAGCGCGAGAAGCTCGAGCGCCAGATGGCGCAGCTCGGCAAGCAAATGGATGAGCTGTCGGCGCAAATGAATACGCAAACGGCCCAGCTCGCCAAGCAGGGTGCCCGCACGGCGCAGGCGAGCCAGCCGATGGACGAGATCGGCAAGCGCATGGAAGAGGCCGGCAAGCCGATGGATGCGCTGGGCAAGAGAATGGATGCGCTCGGCAAGCAGATGGAGCAGCAAAGCCATGCGGCCGAGGAGGTGGTTCGCGGCCTGATCAAGGACGCGATGGCGAAAGGATTGGCGCAGCCTGCACCCTTGTAAGACCGGGGTCAGTGCCGACATTCGGACACGAGCTCAACATAAGACCGGCTGACCCCGGTCTTATGTTGAGCTCGTGTCCGAATGTCGGCACTGACCCCGGTTTTGCTTGGGGACGCCGAAACGCGCCCCCCTCGCTACCGTATAATGAGGGGATGCAGAATCTCCTCCACAAGCTCAATCCCGAACAACTCGCCGCCGTCACCCTGCCATCGCAAAGCGCCCTGATCCTGGCCGGCGCCGGGTCGGGCAAGACGCGCGTGCTGACCACCCGCATCGCCTGGCTGCTGACCACCGGCCAGGTGTCGCCCGGCGGCGTGCTGGCGGTCACCTTCACCAACAAGG
>DASRXO010000021.1:0-4489 GCA_035654095.1 Telluria sp. | reverse complement strand
CGGCGCTGTACCGCTTCCGGCGCCAGATCGCCTCCTGCGATCCCGAGGCCTGCGAATTGTACGTGCAGCTGCGTCCGAGCCTGCACGCGCGGCTGGCCGCGCCGGCCCGCGCCGCACTCGACGAGGCGATGGACGCGCTCGATTATGCGGAGGTGCTGGTGCTGATCGCCGGGTCCTAGCGGCCCGCAAGCGCGGCCGCCGGCCCTCGGCGCTCCGCACGATTGAGTTGTCTTTTGCCAATAATTGCATCTTCTGTACAATCGGGAGACATTGCAGCAGGCGGCGACCTTCGTCCCTTTCCATGTTGATTCCTACCGAACTGATTGGCAGCATCCCGCGTCCGCGCGCCTTGCTCGACGCGCTCGGCGCCGGCGCGGCCGACGCGGCCTGGCTCGACCCGGTGCACGACGTCGATTATGCGCAGCTGTTGCCGGCCCTGTTCGAACTCAAGGCCGGCAATTTCTATATCGCGCTGGCCGGCGAAGCGGACCGGGTGCGGGTGCTGAGATGCTACGCGCGCAGCTGAAGCCGGGGATGCGCATGTTCGTCGGCGTGGTCGCGCTGATCGATCCGCGCATCGAGACGGCCGAAGAAGCGTGGGCGCGGGTGCCGGAGGCGGCCGAGTACATCCCGTCCGGGCAGCTGGGCACCACCGACGACTGCGGCTTCTCGCGGTTCTGCGACGACACCTCGACCACGCGCGAGACCGCGTTCGCCAAGATCCGCGCGCGGGTCGAGGGCACCGCGCTGGCGGCCCGGATCATCGGCGGCAGCCCGTGACCACGCCCGACGACGAACAGGCGCTGCTGCGCGCGGCCGCGATCCAGAATGCGCAAAGCATCCTGCAGGCGCGCCAGCGTGCCGAGGCGGCCCTGCTGCAGGCCAAGCGCGACCTCGAATCGAAGACCGAACAGCTGGCGCAGTCGCTGGCGACCATGCGCGCCACGCTCGAATCGACCACCGACGGCATCCTTGCGGTCGACGCGCAGCGTCACATCACCGCCTACAACCGGCGCTATGTCGACATGCTGGGCCTCGATCCGGCGCTGGTGGCCGGCGGCGACGAGTTGTGCGTGGCGGCCGAAGTAAGCCGGCGGTTCGCCGACCCGGCCGCCTTTCTGGCCCGGATCGAGGAGATCCAGGCCTCGGCGGCGGCCGACAGCTACGACCTGCTGGAACTGGCCGACGGCCGGGTGCTGGAGCGCTACTCGCAGGTCCAGTCCGTGCATGGCCACGACCATGGCCGGGTCTGGAGTTTTCGCGACATCACGGCGCGCCGCCGGGCCGAAGTCGCGCTGCGCGAAGAGACCCGGATTCTCGAACTGCTCAACGAGACCGGGGCCATGCTCGCGTCCAAGCTCGACATCCAGGAATTGCTGCAGGCCGTGACCGACGCCGCCACCGCCATCAGCGGCGCGCGCTTCGGCGCCTTCTTCTACAACGCGGTGGACGAGCAGGGCGAACACTTCGTGCTGTATGCCTTGTGCGGCGCGCCGCGCGAGGCGTTCGACAAGTTGGGCCAGCCGCGCGCCACGGCGCTGTTCGGGCCGACCTTCAACGGCGCGCCGGCGATCCGCTGCGACGACGTGCTGGCCGATCCGCGCTATGGCACGATGGGGCCGCACCACGGCATGCCGGCGGGCCATCTGCCGGTGCGCAGCTATCTCGCGGCGCCGGTCGTGTCGCGCTCCTCCGAGGTGTTCGGCGGGCTGTTTTTCGGCCATCCCGACACCGGCGTGTTCACCGCGCGCGCCGAACGGCTGGTGGTGTCGATCGCCTCGCAGGCCGCGGTGGCGATCGACAATGCGCGCCTGTACGCCGCGGCCCAGCGGGCGGCACTGGAGCGCGATGCGCTGCTCGTCAGCGAGCGGCTGGCCCGCTCGGCCGCCGAGCGCATGAGCGCGATGAAGGATGAATTCCTGGCCACCCTGTCGCATGAACTGCGCACGCCGCTCGGCGCCATCCTCGGCTGGGCCCAGGTGCTGCGGCGCGCGCCCGGCGGCGAGGCCGAACTGGCCAAGGGCCTGGACACCATCGAACGCAACGCCCGGATGCAGGCCCAGCTCATCGAAGACCTGCTCGACATGAGCCGCATCACGTCCGGCACCGTGCGGCTCGAGTTGCGGCCGGTGGCGCTGGCCAGCGTGGTCGAGGCGGCGATCGAGACCGTGCGGCTGGCGGCGGCCGCCAAAGCGATCCGCATCGACACCCGCTTCGAGGCGCAGGCCGGCGCGGTGGAGGGCGACCCGAACCGGCTGCAGCAGGTGGTCTGGAACCTGCTGTCGAACGCCATCAAGTTCACGCCCCAGCACGGCCAGGTGACGGTGCGGCTGACGCGCGCCGGCGAGCAGGTCGCCATCGGCGTGAGCGACAGCGGCGCCGGCATCGCGCCCGAATTCCTGCCGTACGTGTTCGAGCGCTTCCGCCAGGCCGACGGCTCGAGCACCCGCAGCTACGGCGGCCTCGGTCTCGGCCTGTCGATCGTCAAGAGCCTGGTCGAACTGCACGGCGGCAGCGTGCGCGCCCATAGCGACGGCGCCGGCCGCGGCGCCACCTTCACCGTGCTGCTGCCGCGGATCGTCGCGCCGGCGCTGCCGGCGGCAACCCGCGCATACCCGGCCGCGCGGGACCTCGCGCCGCCCGACCTGGCCGGCGTCAGCGTGCTGGTGGTGGACGACGAGGCCGACGCGCGCGACCTGATGCGGCGCGTGCTGGAGGACTGCCAGGCGCGGGTCTGGACCGCCGGCTCGGCGGAGGAGGCGCTGCAGCTGCTGCAGCGCGAACGGCCGGACGTGCTGGTCAGCGACATCGGCATGCCCGACGTCGACGGCTACGAATTCCTGCGCCGCGTGCGTGCGCTGAGCGCCGGCGCCGGCGTGCCGGCCATCGCCCTGACCGCGTTCGCCGCCTCCGAAGACCGCACCAAGGCCCTGCGCGCCGGCTTCCTGGTGCATGTGTCGAAACCGGTCGAGCCGTCGGAGTTGGCCGCCACCGTGGCCAGTGTGGCGGGCCGCACCGGGCCGCGCGCCTAGCGCCGGATCAGAAGCGCCGGCGCAGTTTGCCGAGGCCGGCGCGGGTCCAGGGTCGCCGAGGCGCGCACAAGCTTACAATGCCGCCATTCCGCGTGTGCGGCCCAGGCTGGCCAGCATGGTGGACAGCTTGACGATGTCGAGCGGCTTGACCAGGTAGTCGTCGAAACCGGCGGCGATCGACTTGTCGCGGTCTTCCTTGCGGCCGTAGCCGGTCATCACGATCAGCACCGCCTTGCGCAATTGCGGATCGTCGCGCATGATGCGCGCCAGCTGGTTGCCGTCGAAGTCGGGCAGGCCGATGTCGATCAGGCAGGCGTCGGGCGGCTCGGCGCGCGCCAGCGCCAGCGCCTCGTTCGAGGTATAGGCCACCCGTACCGCATGGCCGGCCGCCTGCAGGCAGGCTTGCAGCACGTCGATGGCGTCGGTATTGTCGTCGACCAGCAGCACGCGCAGGCGTTCGGCGTCGGTGGCGACCGCGATCTCGGGGCCCTTGGCGCGGCGCGCCAGCGGGCCCGCCTCGAAGCGCGGCAGGCGTACCACGAAGGTGCTGCCCTTGCCGATGCCGCCGCTGCGTGCCTCGACCGTGCCGCCATGCAGGTCGACCAGGCTCTTGACCAGCGCCAGGCCGAGGCCAAGGCCGCCCTGCGAGCGGTCCGGCGTGCGCTCGGCCTGGGCGAACAGGTCGAACACGCGCTCGACCAGGTCGGGCGCCATGCCGATGCCGTTGTCGGCGATGGTCAGCATGTGCGCGTGCTGGTTCGATTCGAGCCGCACCACGATATGGCCGCCGTCGTTGGTGTACTTGGTGGCGTTGTTCAACAGGTTGGCGACCACCTGGACCAGCCGCTTGTGGTCGCCCTCGACCACCGCCGGTCCGGACGGCAGGCGCAGTTCGAGGCGGTGGTTGCGCGCGGTCGCCAGCGGCGTGATCTGCTCGACCGCGTCGGCCACCACCGCCGTCATGTCGAGCCGCTCGCGCGCCAGCGTCACCAGCCCGCGCGTGACGCGCGAGACGTCCAGCAGGTCGTCCACCAGGCCGGTCATGTGATCGACCTGGCGGCTGATGATGGCCGCGGTCTGGGCGATGTGGACGTCGCCGGCGTGCACCACGCGCAGCAGGTGGGCCGCGGTGCTGATCGGCGCCAGCGGATTGCGCAGCTCGTGCGCCAGCATCGCCAGGAAGTCGTCCTTGCGCTGGTCGGCGGCGCGCAGTTCGAGTTCGGCGCGCTGGTGCGCCAGCTCCTTCTTCTGCAGCGCCGACGCCATTTCGTCGAGTGCGCGGGCCAGGCGGCCGATCTCCTCGCGGCCGTAGGAGATGCCGCTGCGCGCGGTCAGCGAGCCGGAGGCGATCTGGTCGGCGGTGTGCATCAGCTTGCGCACCCGGCGCACGATCAGCATCTCGCCCACGAACCAGGTGGCCAGCAGCGCGATGAGGGTGGTGCCGATCAATCCGATCA
>DASRXO010000020.1:0-2802 GCA_035654095.1 Telluria sp. | reverse complement strand
GCTGAGCATCCCGCCCAGCGAATGGCCGACCAGGATGGCCGGCTCGGGATAGGCTTGCAGGCACGCGATCAATTCGTCGACCAGCCCGTGCCAGCCATCGCTCACCGGGAAGGCCGGATCGTGGCCGTGCATGTCCACCGCGCGCAGGTCGAAGTCCGCGCGCAGGTGGTCGAAGAATTGGCGGTAGGTGCCGGCCGGGTAGCTGTTGCCGTGGCTGAAGTGCAGCAGTGGTGTCGTCATGCCCCAGATTGTAATGCGGGCGCCGCGAAACCGATCCCGAATTAGAGGGAAGCTACTACTGTGGACGCCCTGGACCGCCCTCGCCCTCCGGACCGCCCGCACGACCTGGACCGCCCGCACGACCCGAACCGCCCGCACGACCCGGGCCGCCCGGACGTCCCGCATGCGCGCGCACCAGCTGCTGGCGCTGTTCCGGCGTCAGCAGCGCCATGACCTGCGCTTCGGTACGCGCATGCGTCAGCGCCATCGCCGCCATCGCCTGGGCGCCGGACTGCGCCAGCGCCGCCGCCTTGCTTTCGTCGAACTGGCCGGATCCCGCCAGGGCCTTCAGCGCCTCGTGCGACTTGCGCACGATCTTCATCTGCTCGCGCTGCTGCGGCTGGGCCGCGTGCATGATCGCGAACACCTTGTCTTGCTGCGCTTCGGTCAGATGCACGCCGTGCAGGAACGGCAGGCCGTGGCGCCCGTGTCCACCCCAGCGGCCATGTTCGCCGTGGCCGCCGTGCTGCATCATGTGTTCGGCCGGCGGCGGCGTCATCGCCTGTGCGTAACCGGACATCGGCTTGGCGAGGCAGGCGGCGACAAACAGCAGCTGCGCGGGAAGGTGATAAAACTTCATGGCGATACCTTTCACTGTGATGTTGAGAGGCCTTCATTCTGCCGGGGTTACCTGTAAAGTGGTGTAAGCGTAGTGTAAAATCGCGTAAAGACCCGGGCCGCCGCGCTAACGTTCGGGCGGGGATTTGCTATGATTCTGGCCATGAACCACGTCCTGCTTATCGATGACGACGTCGAACTTGTCGGCATGTTCCGCGAATATCTGGAACAAGAAGGCTTTCGCGTCACCTGCGCCCACGAAGGCGATACCGGGGCGCGCGAAGCGCTGTCCGGCCATTTTGCGATCGCCATCCTCGATGTCATGATGCCGCGCATGAACGGCATCGAAACGCTGCGCCGGATCCGCACCAAGAGCCGCCTGCCGGTGCTGATGCTGACCGGCCGCGGCGACGACACCGACCGCATCCTCGGCCTCGAACTGGGGGCCGACGACTACGTCACCAAGCCGTGCACGCCGCGCGAGCTGACGGCCCGCATCCGCGCCATCCTGCGCCGCACCAACGGCCTGCCGCACGACGAGGCGGGTGGCATCACGCTCAGCGTCGGCAAGCTGACCATGCTGCCCGAGCAGCGCCGCGCCAGCTGGGACGGCGAGCCGCTGGAGCTGACCAGCACCGAATTCAACCTGCTCGAAGTCCTGGCCCGCAACGCCGGGCGCGCGGTCAGCAAGAACGAATTGTCGGAACAGGGACTGGGGCGGCCGATGGCGCGCTTCGACCGCAATATCGACGTCCACCTGAGCAGCCTGCGGCACAAGCTGGGCACCCTGTCGGACGGCCGTTCCTGCCTGCAGACTGTGTACCGGCTCGGCTACCAGCTGATCCGCGAGTAGCGCATGGGACGTTTGTTCTGGAAGTTCTTCCTCTCCATCCTGCTGGCCCAGATCACCGCCACCATCGGCATCGGCACCGTGTTCTGGCTGCGCGAACGGGCCTTCACGCAGACGCTCGACACCAGTCCGCCGGCCGAATTCATGCTCGAAGCGGCGGCCGCCACCCTCAAGCACGGCGGCCGCGATGCCCTGCGCGAACTGGTGTCGGACACGCGCAGCCGCAGCATCTACGCGCTGGACGAGAACGGCAGCGAGCTGCTGGGCCGCAGCGTGTCGCCCGAACTGCTGACGCAGGCCGAACGCGCGCTCGCCAATGGCGGCGAGCGCCAAGTGGTGCGCAAGCTGACGGATGCGGACGGCCACAGTTACCTGATGTTCCTGCCGCGCGACGCCAGCCGCGGGGCGGGCCCGAAGTCGGAGCTGCGCCACCATCACAACGGTCCCGGCGACGCGGCTGCGCAGCCGCCTGACGAAGGCCAGTCGCCGGCGCGGGAGGCGCGTCCGCCGCCCGATGGCCCCGGCCGCCCTGCGCTGGCGCAGGCGCTGGAGCGACGTTTCCACCCGCTGGCGCCGATGACCGCCGCGATCCTCGCCAGCCTGTTGTTCGCCGCCCTCCTCGCCTGGTATTTTTCGCGTCCGATCCGCGCGCTGCGCAGCGCCTTCGAGGCCGCATCGGCCGGCGACCTGACGCCGCGTTTCGGCGGCGCCGGTAGTCAGCGCGGCGACGAATTGAGCGACCTGGGACGCGACTTCGACCGCATGAGCGGCCAGCTGCACATGCTGATGGACGGCCAGCGCCGCCTGCTGCACGACGTCTCGCATGAACTGCGCTCGCCGCTGGCGCGGCTGCAGGCGGCGATCGGCCTGGCGCACCAGCAGCCCGACAAGGCCGCGGTTTCGCTCGAACGGATCGAGCGCGAGAGCATCCGGATGGACAAGCTGGTAGGCGAGCTGCTCACGCTGTCGCGGCTGGAAGCGTCGGCCGCGCTGCCGGTGCGCGAGGACATCCCGATCATGGACATGATCGAGGAGATCGCGGGCGACGCCCGCTTCGAGGCCGAGCAGTGCAACCGCAGCCTGGCGATTTCGGGCTGCGCGGTGGTCAACGTGCG
>DASRXO010000019.1:0-3599 GCA_035654095.1 Telluria sp. | reverse complement strand
CGGTATGGGCGTGACGCTGCTGCCCGGCGGCGCATATTCGGCATCCAGGATGGCATTCTTGCGGCTGTCGAATTCCTGCTGGCTTAACAAGCCGTCTTCGTGCAGGGCGCGCAGTTCGCGGATCTTGTCTCGTGCTGTTTGCATCGTTCCCATCAAGGTTGAAGCGCTGCGCCGCACTCGGCGCAGAATTTATCGTGCGGACCCGCGGCATGGCCGTTGGCGCACTGGCGCGCCAACGGCGCCTGCGGACGACTGCCTTGCGCAACGCCGATGCCGAGCTGCGACTGGGTCGACAGCGCGGCCTTGTTCACATCGTTCTGCAGGTTCAGCAGGTCGAGCTGGTGGCGACGGTCCTTGTCCATCTCGGCGTCGCGCTGGGTGCGTTCGCGGTCGGCGCTGGCCTGGGCGAGGCGCGCGGCTTCGGCCGGCGTCACGCTGTTGGCCGCGGCCACCACGCCGGACAGCGCGGCCAGCTGCTGCGCGCTCATGCCGGCGTGGACCTGGGTCTTCATGTAGTCGGCCAGCGCGACGGCGTTGGGCGCGGCGGCCAGTGCGATCTTGGCGGTGTCGCCCATCGCGCCGATCGCCTCGGCCCGCGCGTTCTCGATGCGCGCCATCTCGGCCGCGTGTTCGAGCTGGGCGAATTTTTCTTCGCGCGCCTGCTCGAGGCGGCGCAGCTCCTGCTGCCATTCGGCCTCCTGCGCCTGGCGCTTCATCGCGTGGCGCTGCTGTTCGGCCTCCAGCTCGATCTGCTGCGCCTGGCGCGCGTGCTGGCCGTCGGCCTCGATCGTGCGCAGCAGCTTTTCATACTGCGCAATCGACTCGGCTTGCGCGCCGTTGCGCCGCATGGCGTCGATCTTCTGCTGCACCTCCTCGGCCTGGACCGAATCGGTGCGCAGCAGCGCGCGCTGGCGGTCGAGCGCGAGCTGGTCTTCCCACTCCTGCACCCGTTCGGCCTCGCGCCTGTGGGCTGCGTTGACCAGCGCGAGCCCCTGGCGGCGCGCGCTGTGCTGCTCGGCCTCGATCTCCTGCTGGCGGCGGTTGGCGGCCTGCTCGTTCTCGTGCAGGCGCGCGAGTTCGGCGCGCTTGCGGGTCTCGTCCTCGATGCCGAGCGCCTGCGCGATCTTGTTCCGGATCTGTTGCTGGAGCAGCGTGTGGCCGAAGCGCTGCTGCGCCAGCTGGCGCGCTTCGAGCGCGTCCTGCTGCGTGACTTCGAGTTCGGTGCGCATGCGGATGCGCGCCAGCTCGCGCAGGTGCGCCCACTCGGTCGACTCGTCCTCGCGCGCCGCGCCCTTCTTGGCGAATTCGTGTTCGAGTTCGGTCAGCACGTCGCCGGCCCCGCGCTCGATGGCCTGCTTGCGGTTCTTCGATTCGGCGATGCGCGCATACAGGTCGATCTCGCGCGCGCGGATCGCCTGCACCCGTTCGGTGTTCTGCAAGGTCAGCTCGGCGCGTTCGATGCTCTCGTCCTGGCGCAGTTCGGCGCGGCGGTAGCGCAGCCGGCCTTCCTGCTCTTCGCGCCAGATGCGCTGCCATTCCTCGTCGTTGTACAACTGGTCGAGATGCTTGGCGTGTTCGAGCTGCACGTGGCGGTCGTCGGCCACCAGCCACAGGCTGCCGACGCGCGCGCGGTTGGCGTCGAATTTGTCGTGGCGTAGCGCGAGGGTGTCGACCTCCACCACCGCCAGCCCGTACTGCGCCATGCGCATCTTGAGCGAGGCTTGCAGGCGTTCGTCGAGCTGGGGCCGCAGCTCGCGGTTGTTGGCCATGTCGCGGATCGACTGCGCGGCGATGAATTCGGCCGCCAGCTGGCGCACCGAAGGCGCCAGCAGTTCGCGCAAATGCGCGCTGGTGACCGTGCCCGGCAAGGTCATGAAGTGGCGCGCGAAGGCCGCCACCTGCTCGATCCGGATGCTGACGGTGAAGCTGGCCGCGACCTTCAGGTGTTCGGCGGTCTGCAGGTCGTCGAACTCGAAAGCGACCGGCAGCGCGGCGCTGCGGGTGATCAGGATTTCGGCGTGCTGGTTGCGCAGCAGGTGGTTCAGGCGCGTGAAGAAACCTTCGATCTCGTATTCGCCCTGCGGCACCTCGGTCGCCTTGTCGGCCTGCAGGATGTAGGCGCGGGTGGTGGCCGGCACGCGCAGGGTCTTGACGAACAGGCCCGATAGTTCGCGCACGCCGAAGAACACCGCCAGTTCGTCGGGGCCGGGGATCCAGCGGTTCTCGCGCAGCACAGGCTCGCTGCGCGGCGCGCCGAGCGTCAGGCCGCACTGACCGCAATAGCCCGAATCGCCGCTATTCCGGTGCTCGCAACGCGGACATTTGACGCCGCCAAATCCAAACATCTGGAACATATCAGACTCCTGGTTATTCAAACTTCACTACTTTTGCCGCATGCTGTCCCATCCAGGCCGATTCTAGCAGGGGCAGGCACGCTTTACATGGCGCGCGCAAGCGTGCGCCCCTCGCGCTAAATGATGCCTATCCGGTCGATGCAGGCGACGCTCGCACCCTGTTCGCGCAGCGCCGCGCAATAACCCGGCGCCAGCGCGGCTTCCCATGCTTTGGGCAGCAGCACGCGGTCGCCGGCGGCCGCGTGGCGCAGGATCAGCGCGCACTTCGGTGCCTGCCCTTCGACCGGTTCGACGCGGCCGGCATGCCAGGCGTCCGAGCAGCCGGTGGCGATCAGGCGTCCGCGCGGCAGGAACTCGCGGCCGCGCGCCATGCGGTCGGCCATCACCAGCGCCAGTTCGAACGAGCTGCCGTGGAATTGCGGCTGGCCGAAACGCACCGCGGTGCGCCAGCCGGCGGCGCCGCGGCCGTCGAAGTGGCGCGCACCGGCCAGCGCCTGGCGCACCGCCAGCTGCTGCGTGAGGTCGGCGCCCGGCACCGCGACGGCGTCGTCATCGGCCACTTCATCGGACAAGGGATAGACGCTGACCTCGACCCAGCACAGGCTGTCGTTGATGCCGCCGCTGTGCAGCGGGAACCAGGCGCGCGCCGACGACACGGCGGCCGACGGATCGGGATGGCCGGCCAGCGCGCCAAGATGCGGCAAGCCGTCCGGCCCGCCCAGCAGCGTCTTGACGGGCGCATCCTGGATATCGTGGCCGCCGATGCGGCCCAGATGCCATTCGTCGGACCAGCCGTTGGCATGCAGCGCGGTCGCGGCTTCGGCCACGCCGCGCACCATGCGGTCGGCCAGCACCACCGCCAGTTCCCAATCGCGTTCATGCGCGGCCGGCGCGCGGTCGATGCTGACGACGACCTGGTCGCGGCTGTCGAAACGCGCCTCGGTCAGGCGCGCGAGGCGCAGCACCTGGCGCATGCGCTCGGCCACGGCGGGCGCGCCGGGCGCGCTGCATTTGACGTCGGCGCGGTTGGCGCGCGGGCGCCGCGTAGCCGTGATGGTGGCGACCGAACCGTCGCGCAGGATGGTGCGGCACTCGGCGCCGGCGGGCAGCTTGCTCATGCCGGCTCGCTTTCCGGCAGCGCGATACGGCGCGCCGCGCAATCGTGTTCGAGGTTGGCGATGATGCGGTCGGCCTCGTCGAACAGCGCCGGCAGCCGCGCATCGTCCGCGCCTTCCAGGCGCGCGA
>DASRXO010000018.1:0-2687 GCA_035654095.1 Telluria sp. | reverse complement strand
CAGGCGGCCGCTTCTCAGGGCGCCGCCGCCGACCAGCAGCGGGAACCAGCACACCACGGTCAGCCAGGCGAACACCAGCCCCACCGCCGAGAACACGGCCATGTGGCGCAAACCGGGGAACGGCGTGAACGCCAGCCCCAGGTAGCCGATGACCGCGGCCAGCAAAGTCAGGCCCAGGCTCGGCAGCAGGCGCTTGAGCAGGCGCGCCGAATCGCACGCCGGGTCGGCGGCCAGCCGGTTGCACAGGAAGTACATGCCGTAGTCCTGGGCCACGCCGATCAGGCTGGCGCCGAACACCAGCGTGAGCAAATGCACGCGGCCGAACAGCAGCCAGCAGACCGACAGCGAACCGAGGAAACCGATCCCGATCGACAGCAGGACCAGGCCGATCGGTTTCAGCGAGTGGAAGGTGAACCAGGTCAGCAGCACGATGCCGGCCAGCGAGCCGAGGCCGATGGTCTCGACCTCGCCGCTGGCCTGGCTGCTGGCGGCGGCGGCGTGCAGGACGACGCCGGCGCTGATCACCTGCACGCCCGGCGCGGCCTGGCGCGCGGCAGCGGCGGCGCGGCCGAGCAGCGGCAGCACCGCTTCCTGCGCCGCCATCGAGAAGGCCGGCGCGGCCAGGGTCAAGGGCAGGAGCACATACTGGCGCTCGGCGTCGGCTACGAACAGGCGGCCGTCGCGCGGGCGCACCGGGGTCTCTTGCGCGCGTTCCTGCACCCAGCCGCCGAACAGGCCAAAGGGATCGTCGCGGAACGCGCCCAGCTTGGGCCCGGCGAAGGCGCTGTACAGCCGGGCCAGCGCATTCCCGGTCCAAAACGCGGGCGGCTGGTCGCGCAGGTCGCGTTCCTGCTGCGCCGTCAACAGCGCCAGGCGGTGCGCCTGGAACGGCGCCAGCCAGTCGCTTTCGGCCTGGCCGTCCAGTTTCGCCTGTTCCAGCAAGCCGGGACGGCTCGCCAGCACCGCGCCATAGGCGTCGGCCGCACGCTGCGCGCCGGCCCAGTCGGGGGCGCCGACCAGCACGATCACGCGCTGCTGCGCCGCGTCGACCATATGGCTGAACGACTGCTGCAGCACCGGGTCGCGCTCCTGCACCGGCAGCAGCGCCAGGATGTCGGTATCGGGAACGATGCGCTGGCCCAGCCACAGGTAGGCGTTATGCCCCAGCAGCAGGCATACCACCATGGCCCACGCCAGCGCCAGTCCCTTGTGGCCGGTCAAAATAACGCGGCCTCTTCGGGCAGCAAGGCGGCCTCGCCGGTCTTGATGTCCGCGAACACGATGTCGGTACGGTCGCCGCTCGCCTCGCCGATGTGGATATTCCTGACATAGGCGCCGCCGTCGAGCGCGATGGCGCCGATCGCCTTGGCCAGCGCCGGCGCGCGCGCCTTGAGCGCGACCTTCCAGCCGACCGCGTCGGCGCTGCCCTCGACCTCGAACAGGGACTCGAGTTGCGCCAGGTCGCCCGACAGCAGCGAGAACAGCACGCTGTTGATCATCCTGACCGTCGGTTCCTGCTTCGCATCGAGCCGCATCGCCACCCGATCGCCCTCGAAATGCACGATCTCGTCGCGCGTCAGGCGCAAGGTGTTGGGGAAAGGCTTGAGGGTGCGCCATAACACGCCTTTGCCGGCCACCACGCAAAAGCGCCCGCTGGAAGCCAGCGGCTTGTTCATGCCCGCCAGATGCTTGGTCTGGTCGAAGCGGCCGCACATCACGTCCGGCTTGGCCAGCATGGCCTGGATCCTGGCGATCGGCGCGGCGGCATGGGCGCTGGCGCACAGCAGCGCGGCGGCGGTCAGCGCGGAGAAGATGCGTTTCATGATAGGTGGACTCCCAGTTTCTCAAACAGGCGCGGTTCGGGCCCTTGGCGCCGGCGGCACCCGGGCGAGGCGCGCTTACGCATACAGCGTCCAGGCCTGGCTGCGGGTGCGCTCGATCAGCACGCGCAGCTCCGGCTCGAGGCGACGGTCTTCCTCGACCGGCGCCACGTCGCGGCCCAGCGCCTCCATCATCGCCGCCAGCGCGGGCGGCGGCAGGCCGGCACTGACGCGGCAGCGCAGCCAGACGCCCTGGCGCACCGCGATCAGCAGCGCGGCGACCACCTGCTCGGTCAGTTCCAGCACCCGCAGGCAGTCGCGCGCGGCGATCGTGCCCATGCTGACCTTGTCCTGGTTGTGGCACTCGGTCGAGCGCGAAAACACCGATGCCGGCATGGTCAGCTTGAGCGCTTCCGCGGTCCACGCCGAGGCGCTGATCTGCAGCGCCTTGAGGCCGTGGTTGATCGCCGCGCGCGGTCCCTCGGCGCCCGACAGGTTGGGCGGCAGGCCATGGCTGTAGCGGCTGTCGACCAGCAGCGCCAGCTGGCGGTCGAGCAGGTCGGCCAGGTTGGCCACCGCGTTCTTCATGCCATCCATCGCGAACGCGATATGCCCGCCGTAGAAATGGCCGCCGTGCAGCACGCGCTCGCCTTCGGCATCGATGATCGGGTTGTCGTTCGCGCTGTTCAGCTCATTTTCGATCGACTGCCGGAAAAACGGCAGCGCGTCGGCCAGCACCCCGATCACGTGCGGCGCGCAACGGATCGAGTAACGGTCTTGCAGCCGCTGGCCATTGCGTTCGGCCTGCCCGGCCGACAGGTCCTGGCGCAGCCAGCGCGCCACGTCCTGCATGCCCGGATGCGGCTT
>DASRXO010000017.1:0-15649 GCA_035654095.1 Telluria sp. | reverse complement strand
CGCGATCGCGCAGACCATGCGCAGCCGCGGCTGGGAGGTGAGCTGGCTGGGCACCGCCCACGGCATGGAGCAGGACATCGTGCCGAAGCACGGCATCGCGCTCGACGCCATCGATTTCGCCGGCATGCGCGGCAAGGGCATCGGCCATGCCGTGAGCGGCGCGTTCAAGCTGGCCGCCAGTTTCTTCAGCTGCCTCGGCTTCATCGGCCGCCGCCGGCCCAGCGTGGTGCTCGGCATGGGCGGCTACGTGACGGTGCCGGGCGGGATGATGGCGCGCCTGCGCGGCGTGCCGCTGGCGCTGGTCAATGCCGACGCCGCGCTGCTGTTGTCGAACAAGACGCTGACGCCGATCGCGCAGCGCGTGCTGTTCGGCTTCCCGGCCGATTTCGGCCGCGCGGCGGGCAAGGCCACCGTCACCGGCAACCCGGTGCGCGCCGAGATCCTCGCGATGACCACGCCGCAAGCCCGTTTCGACGGCCGCAGCGGCCCGCTGCGCATCCTGGTGGTGGGCGGCAGCCTGGGCGCGAAGGCGCTCAACGACGCGGTGCCGGCCGCGCTGGCGCTGCTGCCGGCCGACACCCGCCCGGTGCTGACCCACCAGTCGGGCAAGAAGAATATCGAGGCCCTGCGCGCATCGTATGCGCAGGCCGGCGTCGAGGCCAAGGTGGTCGACTTCATCGACGACATGGCCGGCGCCTACGCGCAGGCCGATGTGGTGATCTGCCGCGCCGGCGCGATCACGATCTCGGAACTGACCGCGGCCGGCGTGGCCAGCGTGCTGGTGCCGTTCGTGGCCAGCACCACCAGCCACCAGCGCGACAACGCGCAATGGATGGCGCAGCAGCAGGCCGCCGTACACCTGCCGCAAACCGAATTGAACCCGCAGCGCCTGGCCGCGCTGCTGGCGGGCCTGAGCCGCGACGAGTGCCGCCGGATGGCGGTGGCGGCGCAGGCGGTCGGCAAGCGCGACGCCAACGAGGCGATCGCGGACGTACTCGAACAACTGGCGTGCAAGGCATGAAGCACAAGATCAAGAACATTCACTTCGTCGGCATCGGCGGCAGCGGCATGAGCGGCATCGCCGAGGTGCTGCACAACCTCGGCTACCAGGTGTCGGGTTCGGACCTGGGCAGCAACGCCGCCAGCCAGCGCCTGGCCGAGCTGGGCGTGAACGTGATGCTGGGTCACGCGGGCGCCAACATCGCCGGCGCCGACGCGGTGGTCACCTCGACCGCGGTCAAGGACGACAATCCGGAAGTGGTGGCCGCGCGCGCCGCCAAGGTGCCGATCGTGCCGCGCGCGATCATGCTCGGTGAGCTGATGCGCCTGAAGCGCGGCATCGCGATCGCCGGCACCCACGGCAAGACCACCACCACCAGCCTGGTGGCCTCGGTGCTGGCGCAGGGCGGGCTCGATCCGACCTTCGTGATCGGCGGGCGCCTGAACAGCGCCGGCGCCAACGCCAAGCTGGGCACCGGCGACTACATCGTGGCCGAAGCCGACGAATCGGACGCCTCCTTCCTGAACCTGGCGCCGATGATCGAGGTGATCACCAACATCGACGCCGACCACATGGAGACCTACGAGCACGATTTCGAAAAGCTCAAGCAGGCCTTCGTCAACTTCACGCACCGCCTGCCGTTCTACGGCCGCGCCATGCTGTGCATCGACGACCAGCACGTGCGCGACATCATCCCGTATATCACCAAGCCGATCACCACCTACGGCTTCGGCGAGCAGGCCGAAGTGCGCGCCGTGAACGCGCGCGCGGCGGGCCTGCAGATGCATTTCAGCGTGATCCAGGCCGGCTACCCGGACACCGATTTCGTGCTCAACCAGCCCGGCCTGCACAACGTGGCCAACGCCTGCTCGGCGATCGCGATCGCGCGCGAGATCGGCATCGCCGACGGCGCGACCCAGCAGGGCCTGGCCGAATTCAAGGGCGTCGGCCGCCGCTTCACGCGCTACGGCGAGGTCGCGATCCCGGCCGGCGGCAGCTTCGCGCTGGTCGACGACTTCGGCCACCACCCGGTCGAGACCGAGGTCACGCTGGCCGCCGCGCGCGCCGCATATCCGGGCCGCCGGCTGGTGCTGGCGTTCCAGCCGCACCGCTTCACCCGCACCCGCGACCTGTTCGAGGACTTCGTCAAGGTGCTGGCGACGCCGGACGTGCTGCTGCTGGCCGACGTCTACGCGGCCGGCGAAGCGTCGATCGTGGCCGCCGACGGCCGCTCGCTGGCGCACGCGCTGAGGGTGCGCGGCAAGATCGAACCGATTTTCGTCGAGGCGATGGCCGATATGCCGGCCACCATCATGAACGTGGTGCGCGACGGCGACGTGGTGATCACCATGGGCGCCGGCTCGATCAGCGCCGTTCCGAACAAACTGACTACGAAGGTATGAACGTGAGCACATTCACTCCCACAGACGCAGCGGCACTCGGCAAGGTCGGCGTGCTGTTTGGCGGGCGCTCCGCGGAGCGCGATGTTTCGATCATGTCCGGCACCGGCGTGCTGCAGGCCTTGAAGAGCAAGGGCATCGACGCTCACGCCTTCGATCCGGGCCAGCGCAGCATCGCCGAACTGGCCGCCGAAAAATTCGACCGCGTGTTCATCGCGCTGCACGGCCGCTTCGGCGAAGACGGCAGCCTGCAGGGTGCGCTCGAGCAGCTCGGCATCCCGTACACCGGCAGCGGCGTGATGGCCTGCGCGATCGGCATGGACAAGATCTACACCAAGATGATCTGGCTGATGCACGGCCTGCCGACCCCGAAGTACGCCTCGCTCGACGGCGCCACCGACCTGGCGCAAGTGGCGGCCGACCTCGGCCTGCCGCTGATCGTCAAGCCGCCGCACGAAGGCTCGACCATCGGCATCACCAAGGTCGGTGCGGCGGCCGAGCTGAAGGCCGCATACGACTTGGCCGCCACGTTTGACGACGTGGTGCTGGCCGAGGAATTCGTCACCGGCCGCGAGTTCACCGTGGCGGTGCTGGGGCAGGGCGCGGCCGCCCGCGCGCTGCCGATCGTCGAGATCGTGGCGCCGCAGGGGAACTACGACTACCAGAACAAATACTTCACCGACGACACCAAGTACTTCTGCCCGGCCGTGCTGGACGCCGCCACCGCCGCCGAGATGGAGCGCATCGCGGTCGAGGCTTACCGCGCGCTGGCGTGCGAGGGCTGGGGCCGGGTCGACGTGCTGCTGCGCGCCGCCGACAACAAGCCCTTCCTGCTGGAGGTGAACACCTCGCCCGGCATGACCGGCCACTCGCTGGTGCCGATGGCGGCGCGCGCGGTCGGCATCAGCTACGAAGACCTGTGCGTCGAGATCTTGAAGTCGGCGCGCCTGAAGATGGCCAAAGGACAGGGGTAAGCGCATGTGGCAAGACGTCCGAGCCTTGAACGCGACCGCCAACGGCCTGATGGCCCTGGTCGTCCTCGCGTGCATCGCGTCCGGCGTGTGGTGGGTGTCGCAGCGGCCGATGTTCAACCTGCGCACGGTGCGGGTCGAGAGCATGTTTGACATGGAGTTGAAGCACGTGAACCAGCTGACCCTGCGCCAGGGTGTGCTGGGCCGGATCAAGGGGAATTTTTTCACGACCAACCTGGAGCAGGTGCGCACGGCCTTCGAATCGGTGCCCTGGGTGCGGCGCGCGACGGTGCGGCGCGAGTGGCCCGACCAGCTGATCGTGGCGATCGAGGAGCACGAGGCGCTCGGCACCTGGGGCGAGGACGGCCGCCTGCTGTCGGTGAAAGGCGACGTCTTCACCGCCAACCTGGCCGAGGCCGACGAAGACCACGCGCTGCCCGAGTTCGAGGGCCCGGAAGGCAGCGAGAAGGAAGTGCTGGCGCGCTTCGCCGAATTGCAGGCGTGGTTCGCGCCGGTGCAGCTGGTGCCGGAGGCGCTGAGTTTGTCGAGCCGTTACGCGTGGACCGTGAAGCTCGATAACGGCATGAGCGTGGCGCTCGGGCGCGAGCAGGACCGGACCACCTTGAAGACGCGGGTCCAGCGGCTGGTGGGCATCTACCCGCAGCTGGTGGCGCGCATCAAGGACGGGATACAGACGATCGACATGCGCTACCCGAACGGGCTGGCGCTGAGTGCCGCGAGCCTGAAGGTGCCCGCGGATGGCAGCAAGCCTGTGAGGGCGGTACGTAAATCCACATCAACCAGCAAGACAACCAGCAAGCACAGACAGTAGGCGACAGCACATGACAAAAGACGCGAAAAACCTGATCGTCGGCCTCGACATCGGCACCTCGAAAGTGGTGGCGGTGGTGGCCGAAGTGATGCCTGACGGGCGCCACGAAGTCATCGGTCTCGGCCAGCACGAGTCCAGGGGACTGAAGAAGGGCGTCGTCGTCAACATCGAGGCGACCGTCGAATCGATCCAGCGCGCGCTGGAAGAAGCCGAGCTGATGGCGGACTGCAAAATCCGCAATGTGTATGCGGGGATCGCGGGCAGCCATATCCGCTCCTTCAATTCGAGCGGCATGGTCGCGATCAAGGACAAGGAAGTCACCGCCACCGACGTGGCGCGCGTGATCGAAACGGCGAAGGCGGTCAACATTCCGACCGACCAGCAGCTGCTGCATACGGTGCCGCAGGAGTTCATCGTCGACAGTCAGGAAGACGTGCGCGAGCCGATCGGCATGAGCGGCATCCGGCTCGAGGTGCGGGTGCATATCGTGACCGGCGCGGTGTCGGCGGTGCAGAACATCGTCAAGTGCGTGCGCCGCTGCGGTCTGGAAGTGTCGGACCTGATCCTGCAGCCGATGGCCTCGGCCGACGCCGTGCTGACCCCGGACGAGAAAGAGCTGGGCGTGGTCCTGATCGACATCGGCGGCGGCACCACCGACATCGCGGTGTTCTCGGACGGCGCGATCCGCCACACCGCGGTGATCCCGATCGCCGGCGACCAGATCACCAACGACATCGCAATGGCGCTGCGCACGCCGACCTCGGAGGCCGAGGAGATCAAGATCCGCTACGGCGTGGCCAAGCAGGTGCTGGCAGATCCGGGCGAGTCGCTCGAAGTGCCGGGCCTGGGCGACCGCGGCCCGCGCAACCTGTCGCGCCAGGCGCTGGCCGCGGTGATCGAGCCGCGCGTCGAGGAGTTGTTCGCGATGGTGCACCAGGTGGTGCGCGAGTCCGGCTACGAAGGCGTGCTGTCGTCGGGCATCGTGCTCACCGGCGGCACCGCGATCATGCCGGGCATGGTCGAAATGGCGGAGGATATTTTCCTGAAGCCGGCGCGCCTCGGCACGCCGGACTACCGCGGCCAGCTGGCCGACGTCGTGCGCAGTCCGCGTTATGCGACCGTGCTCGGCCTCCTGCTGGAAGCGAAGAAGCAGTATTTGCGGGGCCACATCGTGACGCGTCAGGATGGCTCGGTAAAGGCAGTGTGGCAGCGCATGAAGGAATGGTTTTTGGGGAATTTTTGAAGGTCGTCTTTTTATAGTTAACCGCTGTTTTCAATCTCCAGGTTTCATACCGCGTATGAGCCCTGGCGCTTGGAAACCGCATTTTGATTAGGAGTACATCATGGAGTTCGATATGGTCGATAACGCAGCACTGGGAACCGTCATCAAGGTCGTCGGCGTCGGCGGGGCAGGTGGCAATGCGGTTCAACACATGATCAACAAAGGCGTTTGCGGCGTCGAGTTCATCGCCGCCAATACCGATGCACAGGCGCTGGCGATGTCGAGCGCGCACAACCTGATCCAGATCGGCGAGACTGGGCTGGGCGCGGGCATGAAGCCGGCCGTGGGCCGCCAGCTGGCCGAGGAATCGCGCACCCGCATCGAGGATTCGCTGCGCGGCGCGCACATGGTGTTCATCGCGGCCGGCATGGGCGGCGGCACCGGCACCGGCGCCGCGCCGATCGTCGCCGAGATCGCCAAGAAGATGGGCGCGCTGACGGTGGCGGTGGTTTCCAAGCCATTTTCCTACGAAGGCCAGAAGTGCATGGACATCGCCGAGGCGGGCCTCGACGAGCTGTCGCAGCACGTCGATTCGCTGATCATCATCCTCAACGAAAAGCTGGAAGAGATCTACGAAGACGAGAGCATGATCGACTGGATGAAGCACGCCGACGATGTGCTCAACAACGCGGTGGCCGGCATCGCCGAGATCATCAACGTGCCGGGCCACATCAACGTCGACTTCAACGACGTCAAGACCATCATGGGCGAGCAGGGCAAGGCGATGATGGGCACCGCGACCGCGTCGGGCGTGGATCGCGCGCGCATCGCGGCCGAGCAGGCGGTGGCCTCGCCGCTGCTGGACGGGATCGACCTGTCGGGCGCGCGCGGCGTGCTGGTCAACGTGACCGCCAGCCGTGGCCTGAAGGGTAAGGAGATCAAGGAAGTGATGGCGGCGGTGCGCGCCTTCGCGGCGCCGGACGCGTCGATCGCGCAGGGCATCGCGTACGACGACGACATGGGCGACGACATCCGCGTGACGGTGGTGGCGACGGGCCTGGGCAAGGGCAAGAAGGCGATGCAGCTGGTGCAGACCCCGATGCTGCGCACCGGGACCCACAACCAGCCGCTGATGGCGGCCGGCGGCATGGGTGCGTCGTCGGGCGCGACCATGGGCGCGTCGGTCGGCGCCTCGCACGCGATGGAAGGCATGAAGCAGCCGGCCGTGTGGCGGCGCGAGCAGGCCTCCGAGCAGGTGCAGGCGATGCAGCGCAACGGCGTGGAGACCTACGACATTCCGGCCTTCCTGCGCAAGCAAGCCGACTAGCAGCAAAATAAATGGGGTCAGAGTTTTTTTTCGTCGGGCTTTATCGACGAAAATTACTCTGACCCCTTTTATTTTGCGGACCGCAGTCCGCGGCTTCGGACACTCCGCAAAAAATTGGGGTCAGAGTAATTTTCGCCAAAAAACCGGCGAAAAAAAACTCTGACCCCATTTTTTGCTCCGCGACGGCGCCGCCAGCAAAATCCGGCCAAATCAGGCATACTGCCCGTTTCCAATCACACCACACAAGGAGTCTTGAATGACCATCAAAATCGGCGACCGCCTGCCGGAAGGCGTTCTCTCGGAATTCATCGAGACTGAAACCGCTGGCTGTTCGCTCGGCCCTAACAAATTCCAGGTGGCCGACCTGGTCAAGGGCAAGAAGATCGCGATCTTCGGCCTGCCCGGCGCATTCACGCCTACCTGCTCGGCACAGCACGTGCCAGGCTACCTCCAGCACGCCGCCGAACTGAAGGCCAAGGGCGTCGACGAAATCTGGTGCATCTCGGTCAACGACGCCTTCGTGATGGGCGCCTGGGGCCGCGAACAAAAGGCCACCGGCACCATCCGCATGATGGCCGACGGCAGCGCCGTCTACAGCAAGGCCCTGGGCCTGGACGCCGACTTCTCCAAGTTCGGCATGGGCATCCGTTCGCAGCGCTACTCGATGCTGGTCGAAGACGGCGTCGTCACGCAACTCAACGTCGAAGCCGGCGGCAAGTTCGAAGTGTCGAACGCCGAAACCCTGCTCAAGCAACTGGGCTAAGCGCACGCGCCACCCGCAACACGGCGCCGCGGCGCCGTTTTTCGTTTACCCCAAGCCGAGGAAGCATCCTGAAAGCCCGCTCCGGAAACCTGCGCAGCATCTACGCGATGCTGATCGCCGTCGCCATGTTCTCGCTGATGGACACCTCGATGAAGCTGCTGTCGGTGCGCTATCCCGCGATGCAGGTGGCGGCGCTGCGCGCGCTGTCGTCGCTGCCGCTGGTGTGCGCCTACGTGGCCTGGCGCGGCGCGTTCACGGCGATCCACAAGGTGTCGTGGAAGATGCACCTGCTGCGCGCCGGCCTCGGGATCGTGATGCTGGCGCTGTTCGCCTACGGCCTGCAACGGCTGTCGCTGGCCGAAGCCTATTCGCTCTTCTTCATCGCGCCGGCGCTGATCACCGCCTTGTCGGTGCTGTTCCTCAAGGAGCGCGTGAACGCCGCGCGCTGGATCGCGATCGCCGTCGGCCTGGGCGGCGTGCTGGTGGTGCTGCGCCCCAGCGGCGAGGGCATGCTGACCGTCGGCGGGCTGGCGATCCTCGGCGCGGCCGCGTGCTACGCGGTGTCGGCGATTAGCGCGCGCGTGATGGCGCGCACCGAGCGCAGCGAACATATGGTGTTCTGGCTGATGCTCCTGATGTCGATCGGCGCCGGCGCGCTGGCCGCATCCGGCTGGGTCGCGCTGCGCGCGCAGGACATGCTGCTGCTGTGCGCACTGGCCGTCAGCGGCTTTCTCGGCCAACTGGCCATCACCGAGGCCTTCGGCTCGGGCGAGGCGTCCAGCGTGGCGCCCTTCGAATATTCGGCGCTGGCCTGGGGCGTGGCGCTGGACTGGCTGCTGTGGCGCACCCTGCCCGATCGGTTCACCCTGATCGGCGCGGCCATCATCATCGGCAGCGGCATCTACCTGATCCGCCACGAGAGCGTGCATGCCGAGGCCGAGCACCCATAGTGTTTACGCCACAGCTGCCCGACTCGCGTTCCCGCCCTGGGCTATAATCGGCGGATGCTGAAACAACGAACCATCAAACAACAGGTACGCACCACGGGTGTCGGCCTGCACTCGGGCACCAAGGTCGAGCTGACCTTGCGCCCCGCCGCGGTCGATACCGGCATCGTGTTTCGCCGCGTCGACCTCGATCCGGTGGTCGAATTCCCGGCCAGCGCCGGGGTGGTGGGCGACACCCGCATGGCCTCGGTGCTGGTCAAGGACCAGGCCCGCGTATCGACCGTCGAGCACCTGATGTCGGCGTGCGCCGGCCTTGGCATCGATAACCTGTTTGTCGACGTGTCGGCCGAAGAGATTCCGATCATGGACGGCTCGGCCTCCTCCTTCGTGTTCTTGCTGCAGCAGGCCGGCGTGCAGGAGCAGGACGCGGCCAAGAAATTCATCCGCGTGCTGCAGGACGTCGAGGTGCGCCAGGGCAGCGGCGCCAGCGAGAAATGGGCGCGCCTGTCGCCCTACGACGGCTTCAAGCTCGACTTCTTCATCGAGTTCAACCACCCGGCGGTGGACGGCACCCAGCAGCGCGCGGCGGTCGATTTCGCCGACGTCTCGTATGTGCACGACGTGGCGCGCGCGCGCACCTTCGGCTTCATGCAGGACGTGGAGAGCCTGCGCGGCATGGGCCTGGCGCGCGGCGGCTCGCTCGAGAACGCGATCGTGATGGACGAGTACCGCATCCTCAACAGCGACGGCCTGCGCTACGACGACGAGTTCGTGCGCCACAAGATCCTCGATGCGATCGGCGACCTGTACCTGGTCGGCCATCCGCTGCTGGCCGGCTACCAGGCCCACAAGTCGGGCCATGCGCTCAACAACCTGCTGCTGCTCGAACTGCTCAAGCACCCGGAGGCCTACGAAGTGGTGGCCTTCGACGAGCAGGCCAACGCGCCGGCCTCCTACGTGCGCCAGATGGCGCGCGAGTGGGCGCTCACCTGACCGTCGTCCTCCCCACTGGGGAGAATGACGGCGGCGCCGTACCGCGGCGCCCCTTCACATGGGCGGCACGACGCCGTTCTTGCCCGCCGAGATGAAGGCGGCAGACAGCGAACCATCGGCATTCTTGCGGGCGAACAGGATTACCTTGGTGCCCGGCAGCAGCAGCGAACGGTCGCCCGGTACCAGGTTCACGACCGGAACGTAGGGCGGGATGACGATCTTCTTTTCGCCGTCCTTGTACCGGACCGTGATCGTGCGGCCATGCGCGACCACGATGCTGCCGACGGCACCGTTCGTCATCGTGCTGTTGGCGCCGAGATCCCAAGGGCGGTGTCCCTCGCCGGAGCCGCGCATGCTGGCCGGGAAGACATGCACTTCCAGGGCGGTCAAGCTGCCATCCGGTCCCGGTACGGCAGCCGTGCCGACATAGCTGTCCGGCTTGATCGCGCTCACGTCCGCAAGCTCGACGCCGCGGATTTGCGTCTCTGGCCCGAATTTCACCTCAAGATCCCTGCCGTCGCGCGTATGAACCTTCAGCGTGTTGCCTGCAATCGCGGTAAGCTCGCCGCGCACGGCGGCCGGTGCGGCGTTTTGTGCGATCGCCGGGACGCTGCAGGTGAGGAAAGTTGCCGCCATCAAGGCCGGCGCGGCGGCGAGATGCGCCAATTTACGGAGGAGGATTGTCATGCTGGCTCTTTCGTTCGGGGTTGAAAACCCCGAGGGTAGGCGGCCAAGCCGGTGCGGCGCATGACGCGCGCATGACAAAAATGTCATACAAGGCCGGCCGGGCCGCGAAGCTAACGCCGGCGCGCCGCCATCGCCTTGATCGCCGCGATCAGCTTGGCGTTCTGCGGCGTGGCGGCCAGCGCCGCGCCGAGTTCCTCGAACGCCGTCACCGCCGTTTCCGGCATCTCCAGCACCCGCGTGTGGACCACCGGCGGCAGGCTGCGCGTGACCTGCACCTTCAAGCGGATGTGATGGACCTGCCAGCCGCGCTGCTGCAAGGCGGCCTGCAATTTGGGCAGCTGCTGCTTGAGCTTGGCCGCGACCGCCGAGGTCGGCGTGGCCAGCACCAGCGCCGCGTCCTCGAACGACAGCACATCGCACAGGCCGAACATGGGCGGCAGCGCCGCCGCGCAATCCTTCTGCAAACTGGCCATCCGCATGGCGGCCGGCAACAGGCTCGCCATCCGCTCGTTGCCGCGCAGAAAATCCGTGGCCTCGCGCGAAGTCTGGCGGGTGTTGGTGCCGTAAATGTGCATGGGCGAAACATATCACAGCCGGACCCGGCCGGCGCCGAAATGTGTGCGCAAAGCCATTTTGATAACATTGTTTTATATGCGGTACTTGTTATCGGCGCCAATAACCCCAAGTGTGGCCCCATCGCATGATAAAATCACCCTCTTTTTGCCATAGGCGGCCTGGTAATGATATCTTTTTGATATTCACCGGCTCTTTTTTCGCGGCGCATTTTTCAAGAATTCAAGCATGTCATTACTGACCCAGATTTTCGGTAGCCGCAACCAGCGGCTGCTCAAGCAATACCAAAAAACGGTGCGCGAAATCAATGCGCTCGAGCCGCAGATCGAAAAGCTGACGGACGCCGAGCTCCAGGCGAAAACCCCTGAATTCAAGGACCGCGTGGCCAAGGGCGAAACGCTCGACGCCTTGCTGCCGGAAGCCTTCGCCGTGTGCCGCGAGGCAGCCAAGCGGGTGCTCAAGATGCGCCACTTCGACGTCCAGCTGATCGGCGGCATGGTCCTGCACTACGGCAAAATCGCCGAGATGGGCACGGGCGAGGGCAAGACCCTGATGGCGACCCTGCCGACCTATCTGAACGCGCTGTCGGCCAAGGGCGTGCACGTCATCACCGTCAACGACTACCTGGCGCAACGCGACGCCGAGTGGATGGGGCGCCTGTACGGCTGGCTGGGCCTGTCGACCGGCGTGAACCTGTCGCAGATGGACCACGACACCAAGCAGCTGGCCTATGCCTCCGACATCACCTACGGCACCAACAACGAATTCGGCTTCGACTACCTGCGCGACAACATGGTCTACGAAGCGCGCGAGCGGGTCCAGCGCAGCCTGAACTTCGCGGTGGTCGACGAGGTCGACTCGATCCTGATCGACGAGGCGCGCACCCCGCTGATCATCTCCGGCCAGGCCGAGAACCACACCGACCTGTACCACAAGATCAACGCGCTGCCGAGCATGCTGACCCTGCAGATCGGCGAAGAGACGCCGGACGGCAGGGGCGTGATCGAAGTGCCGGGCGACTACACCAAGGACGAGAAATCGCATGCGGTGCTGCTGACCGAAGCCGGCCACGAGCACGCCGAAGCGATCCTCACCCAGATGGGCCTGCTGCCGGAAGGCGCCTCGCTGTACGACGCCGCCAACATCACCCTGATCCACCACCTGTACGCGGCGCTGCGCGCCCACGCGCTGTACCACAAGGACCAGCATTACGTGGTGCAGAACAATGAAGTGGTGATCGTCGACGAATTCACCGGCCGCCTGATGACCGGCCGCCGCTGGTCCGACGGCCTGCACCAGGCGGTCGAAGCCAAGGAAGGCGTGCGGATCCAGAACGAGAACCAGACCCTGGCCTCGATCACCTTCCAGAACTACTTCCGGATGTACGCCAAGCTGTCGGGCATGACCGGCACCGCCGACACCGAAGCCTACGAGTTCCAGGAAATCTACGGCCTCGAGACCGTGGTGATCCCGCCGAATCGTCCGTCCCAGCGCAAGGACCGCCAGGACCAGGTCTACAAGTCGGCGCAGGAAAAGTACAACGCGATGCTGATCGATATCCGCGACTGCTTCGAGCGCGGCCAGCCGGTGCTGGTCGGCACCACCTCGATCGAGAATTCCGAGCTGCTGTCCGGGATCCTGACCAAGGCCAAGCTCGAGCATAACGTGCTGAACGCCAAGCAGCACGCGCGCGAAGCGGAGATCATCGCCCAGGCCGGCCGGCCGAAGATGATCACCATCGCCACCAACATGGCGGGCCGCGGCACCGACATCGTCCTGGGCGGCAACGTCGAGAAGCAGATCCAGATCATCGAAGCGAACGACGCGCTGGCCGAGGCCGACAAGGCCGCGCAAGCGGCCAAGCTGCGCGACGAATGGCAATCGCTGCACGACCACGTGGTCGGCGCCGGCGGCCTGCACATCATCGGCACCGAGCGCCACGAATCGCGGCGCGTCGACAACCAGCTGCGCGGACGCTCGGGCCGCCAGGGCGATCCGGGTTCCTCGCGCTTCTACCTGTCGCTGGACGACGCGCTGCTGCGCATCTTCGCCGGCGACCGCGTGCGCGCCATCATGGAGCGCCTGAAGATGCCGGAAGGCGAACCGATCGAAGCGGGCATCGTGTCGCGCTCGATCGAATCGGCCCAGCGCAAGGTCGAGGCGCGCAACTTCGACATCCGCAAGCAACTGCTCGAATACGACGACGTCGCCAACGACCAGCGCAAGGTGATCTACACCCAGCGCAACGAGCTGCTCGAAACCACCGACATCGCCGAGCTGATCGCCTCGCTGCGCGCCGGCGTGTTCACCGACGTGGTGCGCAGCTTCGTGCCGGCCGAATCGGTCGAGGAGCAGTGGGACATCCCGGCGCTGGAAAACGCGCTGGCCAACGAGTGGCACCTGAACGTGGCGCTGGGCGAGATGCTCAAGGCCGACTCGAACGTCAACGACGACGACATCCTCGAGCGTGTGCTGGCCACGGCCGAAGAATCGTATGCGGCCAAGATCGCGATCGTCGGCAAGGAATCGTTCGGCGGTTTCGAGCGCAACGTGATGCTGCAAAGCGTGGACACCCATTGGCGCGAGCACCTGGCGGCGCTGGACCACCTGCGCCAGGGCATCCACCTGCGCGGTTATGCGCAGAAGAACCCGAAGCAGGAGTACAAGCGCGAGGCCTTCGAACTGTTCGGCTCCATGCTCGACATGATCAAGAACGAAGTGATCCGGATGGTGATGACGGTGCGCATCCAGTCGCGCGAAGAGATCGACGCGGCCGAAGCGGCGCTGCAGCAGTCGCACCTGGAGAACGTGAGCTACCAGCACGCGGCGTTCAACCCGGACGCGGCGCCCGAAGAACTGCTGGCCCCGACCGCCAATCCCACCCCGACCGCGGACGACGGCGTCATGGGCATCAAGGTCGGCCGCAACGACCCTTGCCCTTGCGGCAGCGGCAAGAAGTTCAAGCAGTGCCACGGCAAGCTGGCATAAGCGGCCCGCAGCACAAGAAAAAAGCATCCCGCAGGATGCTTTTTTTTCGGCTGGGGCCGTCGTCAATCAGAGGTCAGCGGAGCGGTCGTTGCCGGGCTGCGGGACGGGTGCTTACTGGGCCGGCAAGGTCACTTTCAGCACCGCGTTCCCGGATGTGAGGTAGACGATGCCGTTGGCATCGAGCGCGACCGCCGTCGCGCCGGCCAGGCCGCCGGGCAGGGGGCCGGTTTTTACACCCGGTACGCTGGCCACGCCGGCCACCGTACTGACCAGCCCCGCCGGCGTGATCTTGCGCAGCGTGTAGTTCAAGGTGTCGGCGACGTACACATTCCCTTTGCCGTCGGCGGCCAAGCCCCGCGGCTGGTTGAAGCTGGCCGCGGCGCCGCTGCCGTCGGCGCTGCCGCTCACGCCGGCCGTGCCCGCGAAGGGCGCCAGCGCGCCGCCCGGCGCGGCCTTGCTGATTGCGCCGCCCAGGTTGACCACGTAGATATTGCCGCCGCTGTCGGCCGCGACGCCGCGCGGCACTATGAAGCGCGAGCCGAAGGTGTTGTCCACGCTGTCGACGCCTTCGATGATGCTCACGCTGCCCGCGCTGCCGATCTTGCGCGTGCCTACCAGGTTGGTGACGATCAGATTGTTGGCCGGGTCGACCGCTATTGCGCCGGGCTCCATCAGGCCGATGCTGCGCCCGTCGTTGCCATGGCCGGCCGGGATGGTCGCCACCGTCGTCACCAGGCCGGCCGGGCTGACTTTGCGTACCAGCAGGTTGGCGCTGTCCGCCACCAGCAGGTTGCCCGCGCTGTCGATCGCCAGGCCGGCCGGCTTGGCAAAGCGCGCCGTTCCGCCCAAGCCGTCCGCCTCGCCGAGTACACCAGCCGCGCCCGCAAGCGTGGTCACCGTGCCGGCCGCGCTGATCTTGCGGATCGTGTGGTTCTGCATATCGGCGACGTACACATTGCCGGCCGCGTCGACCGCGATGCCGGCCGGTTGCGAGAAGCGCGCGGCGGCGCCTGCGGCATCGGTGCTGCCTTCCTGTACCGGATCGCCGGCCAGCAGCGCGATGCCGGGGGCCGGGCCGGGCGGCATCCCGCCGCTTCCGCTGCCGGCGCTCCCGCCGCCGCCGCCACAGCCGGCGCACAGCGCGATTGCCGCCAACAGGGCCACCGATTTTCTTGCTCGTGGTGTGCGCATGAGAGCACCTTTGCCGATAGATTAACGTTGGCAATCCTATCACCGGAAAACTTAGGCCGGCGCGTCGTTGCCCTTCCTGCCGGCGTCGCGTACCGGGGCCTGCTTCGGGATCGCGATGGTGATGGTGGTGCCGGCGCCGAGCGCGGTGGCGATGTCGATCCGGCCGCCCAGCACGCCGGTCACGATGTTGTAGACGATGTTCATGCCCAGTCCGGTGCCGCCGCGTCCCATGCGGGTCGTGAAGAACGGGTCGAATACGCGATGCAGCACCTCGTCCGCCATGCCCACGCCGTCGTCGGCGAAGTCGATCACCACTTCGGCGCCGGCCTCGCGCGCGCGGATCGCGATCGCGGCGCTGGGGCGCTGCTCGAAGGCGTGCACCAGCGCGTTGGTGATCAGGTTGTTGATCACCTGGCACAGGCTGCCCGGATACGAGTGCAGGCTCAGCGTGCCCTCGACCTCGACCTTGGCGGCGCAGTTGGCGCGCCGCAGGCGCGGCGTGAAGGTGGCCAGCGTGTCTTCCAGCACGTTGCGCAGGTCGAACGCGCGCCGCTCGTCGTTGGTCTGGTCCACCGCCACCTGCTTGAACGAGGCGATCAGGTTGGCCGCGCGGTGCAGCGAACCGGAGATCAGGCCGCAGGCCAGCGCGACGTCGGCCAGGTGGTCGTTGAGCACCGAGCGTTTCAGCGTGCCGTCCTCGAGCTGGCAGCGGAAGCCGTCCACGCGGTCCGACAGCGAGGTCGCCGCCAGCAGGC
>DASRXO010000016.1:0-9498 GCA_035654095.1 Telluria sp. | reverse complement strand
AAAGCTTGGAGCGCGCAACAACATCTACTGCGGCGGGCTCGAGCACAAGATGGGCATTCACGGCAACGCGACGGCGCAGATCGTCATCGACGGCGCGAGCGGCTGGATGGTGGGCCAGCCCAACAAGGGCATGCAGGCCATGTTCGTGATGATGAACGCGGCGCGCCTGGGCGTGGGCAACCAGTCGCTCGGCCTCACCGAAGTGGCCTACCAGAATGCGCTGGCCTACGCCAAGGACCGCATCCAGATGCGCAGCCTGTCCGGTCCCAAGGCCAAGGACAAGCCGGCCGACCCGATCATCGTGCACCCCGACGTGCGCCGCATGCTGCTGACCGCGAAAGCCTATGCCGAAGGCGCGCGCGCCTTCTCGTCCTACGTCGCGCTGCAGATCGACCGCGAGCTGCACCACCCGGATGAAGAGGTGCGCAAGGAAGCGGCCGATGAAGTGGCGCTGCTCACGCCCGTGATCAAGGCCTTCATCACCGACAACGGCTGGATCGCGACCTCGGAAGCGATGCAGGTGTTCGGCGGCCACGGCTACATCAGCGAGTGGGGCATGGAGCAGTACGTGCGCGACGCCCGCATCAACATGATTTACGAAGGCACCAACACGGTCCAGTCGCTCGACCTGCTGGGCCGCAAAATCCTGATGGACAACGGCGCCAAGCTGCGCAAGTTCGGCGAGAAGATCAAGGCCTTCGTCGAAGAGAACGGCACCGACGAGGCGATGTCGGAGTTCGTCACGCCGCTCGGCGACCTGGGCGACAAGGTCACCAAGCTGACCATGGAGATCGGCATGAAGGGCTTCCAGAATCCGGACGAAGTGGGCGCCGCGGCCGTGCCTTACCTGCGCGTGGTGGGCCACCTGATCTACAGCTACTTCTTCGCGCAGATGGCCAAGATCGCGCTGGCGAAAGAAGACTCGGGCGATAACTTCTACAAGGCCAAGCTGGGCACGGCACGCTTCTATTTCGCGCGCCTGCAGCCGGAGACCGCGACCTTGATTCGCCAGGCCCGTTCCGGTTCGGCCACTTTGATGGCGCTCGACGCCGACCTGCTCTAACGATCTAACAAAGGAATACAGAATGTCCAATTTCATCGTCAAGAAAGTCGCCGTGCTGGGCGCCGGCGTGATGGGCGCGCAGATCGCCGCGCACTGCGTCAACGCGAAGGTGCCGGTGGTGCTGTTCGACCTGCCGGCCAAGGACGGACCGAAGAACGGCATCGTGCTGCGCGCGATCGAAAACCTGAAGAAGCTCAACCCCGCGCCGCTGGGCAACAAGGACGATGCGGCGCTGATCGAGGTGGCCAACTACGAGGACGACCTCGGGCTGCTGGCCGGCTGCGACCTGATCATCGAAGCGATCGCGGAGCGCATGGACTGGAAGCACGACCTGTACAAGAAGGTCGCGCCGCACATCGCGCCGAACGCGATCTTCGCCTCGAACACCTCGGGCCTGTCGATCACCACGCTGTCCGAAGGCTTCGACGCCGATCTGAAGGCGCGCTTCTGCGGCGTCCACTTCTTCAACCCGCCGCGCTATATGCACCTGGTGGAGATCATCCCGACCGGGTCCACCCGGCCGGACATCGTCGACCAGCTCGAAGGCTTCCTGACCACCACGCTGGGCAAGGGCGTCGTGCGCGCGAAAGACACGCCTAACTTCATCGCCAACCGGGTCGGCATCTTCGGCATGCTGGCGATCATCCACGAAGCCGAGAAATTCGGCTTGACGGTGGACGTGGTCGACGACCTGACCGGCGCCAAGCTTGGCCGCGCCAAGTCGGGCACCTTCCGCACCGCTGATGTCGTGGGCCTCGACACCATGGGCCACGTGATCAAGACCATGCAGGACAACCTGGCCGACGACCCCTTCTTCGCGGTCTACAAAACGCCCGAAGTGCTGTCCAAGCTGGTGGCCGCGGGCGCGCTGGGCCAGAAGACCGGCGCCGGCTTCTACAAGAAGGTCGGCAAGGACATCATGCGCCTCGACTTCGCCAGCGGCGAGTATGTCGCCGGCGGCGGCCAGGCGGCCGACATCGTGGGCCGCATCCTGAAAGAGAAGGACCCGGTCAAGAAATTCAAGGCGCTGCGCGAGTCGACCAACCCGCAGGCCCAGTTCCTGTGGGCGATCTTCCGCGACGCTTTCCACTACATCGCCGTGCATCTCGGTTCGATCGCCGACAACGCGCGCGACGTCGACTTCGCGATGCGTTGGGGCTTCGGCTGGAACGTCGGCCCGTTCGAGACCTGGCAGGCCGCCGGTTGGCAGCAGATCGCCGGCTGGATCAACGAAGACATCGCCGCCGGCAATGCGCTGTGCAGCGCGCCGCTGCCGGCCTGGGTGCTGGACGGCCCGGTCGCCGCCAAGGGCGGCGTGCACACGCCCGAGGGCTCGTACTCGGCGTCGAAGAACGCCTTCGTGCCGCGTTCGACGCTGGCCGTGTACCAACGCCAGCCGTTCCGCGCCCCGGTGTTCGGCACCGGCGCGGCCGACGGCAGGACCGCCGGCACCACCTTCCACGAAGACGACTCGGTGCGCATCTGGCATCAGGACGACGAGGTCCTGATCATCTCGCTCAAGACCAAGATGCACGTGATCGGCGAAGGCGTGATCAACGGCCTGAAAATGGCGCAAGCCGAAGCCGAGAAAAATTTCAAGGGCCTGGTGATCTGGAACGCCGATGCGGCCGAAGGCGGCGCCTTCTCGGCCGGCGCCGACCTGCAGGCCGCGCTGCCGCTGTTCATGCAAGGCGGCGCCAAGGCGATGGAGCCGGGCATCAAGCTGCTGCAAAATACCTTCATGGGCATGAAGTACGCGAACGTGCCGGTGGTGGCCGCGGTGGCAGGGCTGGCGCTGGGCGGCGGCTGCGAGATGGCGCTGCACGCGTCGAAACGGGTGGCCTCGATCGAGTCGTATATCGGCCTGGTCGAGGTGGGCGTCGGCCTGATCCCGGCCGGCGGCGGCTTGAAGGAGGCGGCGGTGCGCGCGGCGAACGAAGCCAAGGGCACCGACATCCTGCAATTCCTGAAGACCGGCTTCACCAACGCGGCCACCGCCAACGTGTCGAAATCGGCGCTCGAGGCGAAGGCCATGGGCTACCTCAAGGAAGACGACGTCATCGTGTTCAACCCCTACGAGCTGCTGCACGTGGCGAAGGTCGAGGCGCGCGCCATGTTCGACGCCGGCTACCGTCCACCGCTGCGCAAGCCGGTGCCGGTAGTGGGCCGCTACGGTCTCGGCACCATCAAGGCGCAACTGGTGAACATGCGCGACGGCGGCTTCATCTCCGCGCACGACTTCAAGCTGGGCGAGATGATCGCCGAGATTGTCTCGGGCGGGAACGTGGACCAGGGCAGCGTGGTGAGCGAACAGTGGTTCCTCGACATGGAATGCAAGGCCTTCCTCGAACTGCTGAACAACCCGAAATCACAAGAGCGCATCATGGGCATGATGCAAACCGGTAAGCCGGTCCGCAACTGATCGTTTTTGAGAGACCAACATGAGCAAACAACTTCAAGACGCCTACATCGTCGCCGCCACCCGCACCCCGATCGGCAAGGCGCCGCGCGGCATGTTCAAGAGCACCCGTCCGGACGACCTGCTGGTGCGCGCGATCCAGTCGGCCATGGCGCAGGCCCCCGGCCTCGACCCGGCGCTGATCGACGACGCCATCATCGGCTGCTCGTTCCCGGAAGCGGAGCAGGGCTTTAACATCGCGCGCATGTCGGTGCTGCTGGCCGGCCTGCCGAAAACGGTGGGCGGCGTGACCGTCAACCGCTACTGCGCCTCCGGCATCACCGCGATCGCGATGGCGGCCGACCGCATCCGCGTCGGCCAGGCCGAGGTGATGATCGCCGGCGGCGTCGAATCGATGTCGATGGTGCCGATGATGGGCCACCATCCATCGATGAACCTGAACATGTTCACCGACGAGAATATCGGCATGGCCTACGGCATGGGCTTGACCGCGGAGAACGTGGCCAAGCAGTGGAAGGTCACGCGCGAACAGCAGGACGCGTTCTCGGTCGAGTCGCACCGTCGCGCGATCGCCGCGCAGCAGGCCGGCTGGTTCAAGGACGAGACCACGCCGGTCGAGATCATCACCCGCACCCCGAACCTGGCCACCGGCCAGGTCGACGTCAAGACCCGCACCGTGGATACCGACGAAGGCGCGCGCGCCGATTCGACCCTGGAGTCGCTGTCCAAGCTCAAGCCGGTGTTCGCGGCCAAGGGCTCGGTCACCGCCGCCAACAGCTCGCAGATGTCGGACGGCGCGGGCGCGCTGCTGATCGTCAGCGAGAAGATCCTGCGCGAGCATAACCTGACGCCGCTGGCCAGGTTCTCCTCGTTCGCGGTGAAGGGCGTGCCGCCCGAGATCATGGGCATCGGGCCGAAGCTCGCGATTCCCGCGGCCTGCGCGGCGGCCGGCATCACCCAGGACCAGCTGGACTGGATCGAACTGAACGAAGCCTTCGCGGCGCAGGCGCTGGCGGTGATCGGCGACCTGGGGCTCGACCCCGCCAAGGTCAACCCGATGGGCGGGGCGATCGCCCTCGGCCATCCGCTGGGCGCGACCGGTGCGATCCGCGCCGCGACCGTGATCCACGCGCTGCGCCGCAACCAGCTCAAGTACGGCATGGTGACGATGTGCGTCGGCACCGGCATGGGCGCCGCCGGCATTTTCGAGCGCGTGTAAAGGAACGTTGATGGATATCCTGACCAGCAAATCCGACGGCATCCTGACGATCGAATTCAACCGCCCCGAGCGCAAGAACGCGATCACCTCGGCGATGTACCAGACCATGGCCGATGCGCTGGTCGATGCCGACAGCGACGCGGCGGTGCGCGCCATCCTCATCACCGGCAAGCCGGAGATTTTCACGGCCGGGAATGACCTCGACGACTTTCTGAAGAAGGCCCAGCCGGGGGCGCCGGTCTCCGAGCGAGCCGTCTTCAAATTCATGCTGGCGCTGAGCGGCTGCGGCAAGCCGGTGGTGGTGGCGGTGTCGGGTTCGGCGATCGGGATCGGCACCACGATGCTGATGCACTGCGACCTGGTCTACGCGGCTGACAACGCGAAGTTCTCGATGCCGTTCGCGCAGCTTGGCCTGTGTCCGGAGTTTGCATCGAGCCTGCTGTTCACGCAGCTGGCCGGCTACCCGCGCGCGGCCGAAAAGCTGCTGCTCGGCGAAGCCTTCCCGGCGCAGGAGGCATTCCAGATGGGGCTCGTGTCGAAGGTGCTGCCGCTGGACGAACTGCGCCCGTACGCGGCGCGCCAGGCCGCCAAGCTGGTTGCCCTGCCGGCCGCCTCGGTCCGCGCCACCAAGGGCCTGATGAAGCGCGCCCGCACGCAAGCGGTGACTGATCAGATGGCCGCCGAAAACCAGCTGTTCGGCGCGATGCTGCAAGCGCCCGAAGCCAAGGAAGCCATGACCGCCTTCTTCGAAAAGCGCAAGCCGGATTTTTCGAAGTTTGTTTGAGGCATACGCGATGAACGAGCGCTTCACCTCCCTGCCAAGTACAGAAGAGATGCTTGAAGTGGTTGGCAGGCGGTCGGCGCCGAAGTCAAGGTCGAAGCCAGGGCGCATGGCACGCATGCTCCGATGGGCTTCGCTTATTTTTTTGGTGGGCATTGTCGTTTGCACGGCCATGAATATTCAACTTCCGGAGACCGCAAAGATACTGGCCCTTGTTAGCTGGGCGCTCTACCTCGTCATCTGGATTGGCGAGCTGGTCGCCGACATGATCCGCAACCGGGACATCATGCTTAATCCGGCAGGCGTGATCGCGCGTCAGTTGGATGCGCAGTATTTGCAGGAGGTCGAACTTGTTGAGCGGCTTGATTTGATCCCACTTAGTGTGATCGATGCACGACTGGGCCGCGTGGAGGCTCAGCTCGCTGCGCTGGAAAAATGGATCGACGTTACGCGGCTGTTCTGGCTGATTGGTCCTGCCGCAGTACTGTTGGCCAAGGTGGGGCCGCTACAGTTGCCGGCGACGGGACAGGAATTGGTGCAAGCTGTGGCAGCGGCGCTCGTAATTGGTACTGCGGCAGGGGCGGTGAGCATGCGTTCGGGGATACGGAAGCTGCAGCGGATTGCCTGCGTGCTGAAAATGGCGTTGGACAAGGCGAAGCTGCGGCCAACGGTTCGTCGTACGGGACCCGTGCGTCGCCGCATCCGCTAGTTCGCATGGCGGCATTCGATCGCGAGCGCGTGATGGCAAGCATACCCACCAAACTGATTTTCCTTCCGGGCGCCGGCGGCGATCCCGCCTTCTGGCAGCCTGTGTCCGCGCTGATGGCGCATCCCGCCAGGCGTACCCTGCTCGGCTGGCCGGGCTTCGGCGTGCAGCCGGCCGATCCGCGCGTGACCGGCATCGACGGCCTGGTGGAGATGGTGGCCGCGGAGCTGGACCAGCCCAGCGCCATTGTCGCGCAATCGATGGGCGGTGTGGTCGCGGCGCGGGCCGCGCTCGCGCATCCGGACAAGGTCACCCATCTGGTGCTGGTCGCCACCTCGGGCGGCATCGACGTGGCCCGCCTGGGAGCGTACGACTGGCGGCCCGAATTCGTCGCCGCTAACCCGTCGCTGCCGCGCTGGTTCATCGACGATCGCAGCGACCTGTCGCGGCAGATCATGTCGATCGCGATCCCGACCCTGCTGCTGTGGGGCGGCGCCGATCCAATCAGCCCGGTTGCGGTGGGCCGCGAACTCAACACCCTGCTGCCCGACGCCCGCCTGCATGTCTTCGACGGCGCAGAACACGACCTTGGCAAGAAGCTTGCCGCCGAGGTGGCGCCGATGATCGACGCGCACCTGTCGAGGGACGTGCGTTCCGCATCGCACGCACGCCGTCCCAATCGTGGACATTGAACAGCGCGACATCACGCCGCCTGGTTGCGCCCGGCCGAAATCATTCGTCCATACAGCACATTTTTGGAATGGAATAGTGACAATCATTAAAATTTGTTGCACTATATTAACTTTCCAGTAGTTCAATTGAGTCACGCTGAGCATTCTCCGATACTCGCCTCGCCCAATTCCGCGATTTCATTCCCTAGTGCAAGAGGCCAGCGATGTCACAACCAAGCTATTCCAGCTCAGACGGCTATGTCGGCGAGCAAGTCTTCACGCTGCATTTTAATGTGACGCTCGACGCCGGGAATCCACCACCGGCGAGCGCGTTCCACGTGCAAATCAACGGCAGCAACGGCACCACCGTGACCGGCGTGACGGTGGACAGCGCCGCGAAAACCGTCACCGTCGCTTTTAGCGGCGCAGCGCTCATCGCCGGCGACATCATCGAATTTTCCTATGTGGACCCCAGCGGCGGCGACGATGTCAACGCCATCCAGGGAACGGATGGCACCGATGCGGCCAACTTCAACGCCAGCACCATCGTGTCGACCAGCCGGCCTGGCCCATCCACGCCGCCGACCCCGATCGTCTCCAGCGGCAGCGACAGCGGCGCGGCAGGCGACGGCGTCACCAGCGACAACACGCCGACCCTGGCCGGCACCGCCGCCGCCAACGCCGCTATCAAGCTGTACGACACCAACGGCACGACGCTGCTGGGCACCGCCACCGCCGACGGCGCCGGCAACTGGAGCATCACCAGCAGCACGCTATCCGACGGCAGCCACACGCTGAAGGTGACGCAGACCGATGGCGCCAACAATACCTCGCCGCAGAGCACCGGCCTGGCGCTGACCATCGACACCGCCGCCGCCGCGCCGACCTCGCTGGCCCTGGCCAGCGGCAGCGACAGCGGCGCGCTGGGCGACGGCATCACCAACGTCGACACGCCGGTCATCACCGGCCATGCCGAGGCCAACGCCACCGTGCGCCTGTATGACACCGACGGCACCACGGTGCTGGGTAGCGCCACCGCCAACGGCGCCGGCAACTGGAGCATCACCAGCAGCGCGCTGGTCGAGGGTGCGCATACCCTGACCGCCAAGCAGACCGACGTCGCCGGCAACGTCTCGGCCGCCTCCAGCGGCTTTAGCTACACGCTCGACACGGTCGGCCCGACCGGCTTGGGGCTGAGCGCCACCACGGTGCTGATGTCCGGCGCCACCAACGGCGTCACCGTGGCCACGCTGTCGGCTACCGACGCCACCGCCATTCAATACGGCTTCGCCGTCGGCAACGGTACCATCGATGCCGATAACGGCAAGTTCAGCATCTCCGGCACGTCCCTGATCGCAGCGCAGAACCTGACTGCCGGCACCTACCATATCTACCTGCAAGCGACCGATGCGGCCGGCAACGACGCGTTCCAGGTCTTCTCCATCAACGTTGTAGACGCACCCGGCGTCACCTCCATCGTGCGCGCCGCCAGCGCGACCGCCACCGTGCCTACGGCCGCTTCCTCGGTCGACTACACGGTCACCTTCAGCCAGGCCGTTACCGGCGTCGATGTGAGCGACTTCGCCCTGACCATGACCGGCACCGCCGGCGGCAGCATCGCGTCGGTCAGCGGCAGCGGCGCCACCTACACCGTCACCGTCACCGGCGTCAGCGGCGACGGCACGCTGCGGCTGGACCTGAACCACAGCGGCACCGGCATCGTGAACGGCTCGGCAGTCGGCGTCGTCGGCGGCTACGCGGCCGGCCAGTCCTTCACACTGGACCATACGGCGGCGGCCGCGCCGTCGGTGCCGGCCATGACGGCCGGCACCGATACCGGCGCTTCCTCCAGCGACGCCATCACCGGCAACACCACGCCGGTGCTCATTGGCACCAGCGAGGCCAACGCCACCGTCAAGCTGTACGACACCGGCGGCACCACCCTGCTGGGCACGGCCGTCGCCGACGGCTCGGGCAACTGGAGCATCACCAGCAGCACGCTGACGGCCGGCAGCCACACGCTGACCGTCAAGCAGACCGACGCCGCCGGCAACGTCTCGTCCGCCAGCAGCGGGCTGGCGGTGGTGATCGACACCGGCGCCGCCGCGCCGGCCGCGCCATCGCTGGCCACCGCCAGCGACGGCGGCACGCTGGGCGACGGCGTCACCAACGCGACTACGCCGACCATCACCGGCAGCGCCGAGGCCAATGCCAGCGTCATCCTGTACGATACCGATGGCACCACCGTGCTGGGCACGGCCACGGCCGACGGTTCCGGCGCCTGGAGCATCGTGTCCAGCACGCTCAGCGCCGGCAGCCATACGCTGACCGTCAAGCAGACCGACCAGGCCGGCAACGTTTCCTCCACCAGCACAGGCCTGGCGCTGACCATCGACACGTCGGCGCCGGCCGCGCCGTCGGCGCCGGTGCTGTCCGCCTCGAGCGATAGTGGCGCGCTCGGCGACAACATCACCAACGCCAGCGCGCCCATCCTTACTGGCACCGCCGAAGCCAACGCCACCGTCAAGCTGTACGATACCAACGGCACCACCGTGCTGGGCACGGTCGTCGCCGACGGCTCGGGGCACTGGAGCATCGTCAGCAGCGCCTTGTCGGTCGGCGCGCACACGCTGACGGCC
>DASRXO010000015.1:0-2505 GCA_035654095.1 Telluria sp. | reverse complement strand
GTTCGCTGCTGACCGCCTGCATGCACGCCATGCGCGCAACCCTCAGCTCCTGATGGATGTGTCGATGGGCAGTTGGCTGGTGATCGCGCTCGCGCTGGCGCTGGCCAACCTGCCGTTTTTGAATGAATACGTGTTCGGCTTCATTCCCCTGAAGCCCACGGAGCCGGGAAAGGTGCGCACGAAACCACTTTGGGTGCGCCTTCTCGAGCTGCTTGTCTTATACTTTGTCGTAGGCGCGGCCGCGTATGTACTGGAGTCCCGGATCGGAAATGCGTTCGAGCAGTCCAGGGAGTTCTACATGCTGACGGTGCCGCTGTTCGTGACGCTGGCGTTCCCCGGGTTCGTCCTGCGTTACCTGCGCAAGCGCCACCACTGATTTTTTCACCCGCAGCACCGAACCGGAGTCCGCATGGACGCGCACCTGAGAGAGACCCGCATCGACGGGGAGACCGCCTATGACGGCGCATTCCTGAAGGTCGCGCGCGACCGCATCCGCCTGCCGGACGGCGCCGAGACCGCGCGCGAGTACATCAAGCATCCGGGCGCGGTGGTGATCCTGCCGCTGCTGGCCGACGGCAGCGTGCTGCTCGAGCGCCAGTTCCGCTATCCGCTCGACCGCGTGTTCGTCGAATTCCCGGCCGGGAAGATCGATCCCGGCGAGGACCCGCTGGCCTGCGCCAAGCGCGAGCTGCAGGAAGAAACCGGCTACACCGCCAGCGACTGGCAGTTCGTGTGCACCATCCACAACGCGATCGCCTACTCGGACGAGCACCTCGAGCTGTACCTGGCGCGCGGCCTGGCCGCCGGCCCGGCCCGGCTCGACGATGGCGAATTCCTCGAGACCTTCAGCGCCACCGTGCCCGAGATGCTGGCGATGGTGCGGCGCGGCGAGATCACGGACGTCAAAACCGTGATCGGCACCTTCTGGCTGGAGAAAATCCTGGCCGGCGGCTGGGCTCCGGGCCCGAGGCGCTGAAATCCGCGGGCTTGATGCGCCACGTCAATGCAACACCCGGCGATTTGCCGAAAGTGGAAAAAGGGTCCGCGCGATTCAGCAAAGTTTGTAAAGGTGAGGTACAGTCCCTAATAGGATCGCCCATTCGAACGAGATGATGACAGCATGAGCCAGCAAGCCCCGCGTTATTTTGCCTTGATCCCGGCGGCCGGTGTCGGCGCCCGGATGGCGGCTGACGGTCCCAAGCAGTATCTTGAGGTCGGCGGCAAGCCGATGCTGCGCCATACGCTCGACGCCTTTCTTTCCAACGACCGGATTAGCCACACCTTCGTGGTGGTCAGCCCCGAGGACGCGCAGATCGCCCAGGTGGCGCCGGCCGGCGTCGGCGTGCTGCGTTGCGGCGGCGCCACGCGCATGGAGTCGGTGCGCAACGGCCTGCAGGCGCTGCGCGGCGAGCTGCGCGACGGCGACTGGGTGCTGGTGCACGACGCCGCGCGCCCCGGCCTGACCGCGGCGCTGATCGACAAACTGATTGCCAGCGTCGGCGCCGACCCGGTCGGCGGCCTGCTCGCGCTGCCGGTGGTCGACACCGTCAAGCGCGCCGCCGAGGGCGCCATGGCCACCGTTTCGCGCGATGGCCTGTGGCTGGCCCAGACCCCGCAAATGTTCCGTTACCGGCTGCTCTGCGACGCGCTGGCGGCGGCCGCCGACGCCGGCGCCATGACCGATGACGCCAGTGCGGTCGAAGCCATGGGCCTGTCGCCCAAGCTGGTCGAAGGACATCCCCGCAATTTGAAAGTGACGCTGCCGTCGGACATCCGGATCGCCGAGATGTACCTGGCCGCGCCTTAACCTATCCAAGTGAAGAACGAATCATGGCACTCACATCCTACAATCCCACCCCGCCGTTCCGCATCGGGACCGGCTACGACTGCCACGCCCTGATCGAGGGCCGCAAGCTGATTATCGGCGGGGTCACGATCCCGCACCGCGTGGGCCTGTTCGGCCACTCGGACGCCGACGTGCTACTGCACGCGATCATCGACTCCCTGCTCGGCGCGGCCGGGCTGGGCGACATCGGCAAGCACTTCCCGGACACCGACCCGATGTTCGCCGGCGCCGACTCGCGCACTTTGCTGCGCGAAGTGGCGCACCGGGTGGTGGCCACCGGCTACACGATCGGCAATATCGACGCCACCATCATCGCCCAGGCGCCGAAGATGGCGCCGCATATCCCGCAGATGGTGTCGCGCATCGCCGAGGATGTCGGCGTGTCGCCCCAACAGGTCAACATCAAGGCCAAGACCAACGAGAAGCTCGGCTATCTCGGCCGCGAAGAGGGCATGGCGGCCGAAGCCATCGCCATGCTGATCCGCTCCGCCACCGCCTGACGCCTGTCGTCCTCGCGCAAGCGCACTAGTGTCCGGAATAATTTTATTGACATCGGGATCAGAAGAGGCATGGTTGCATTTCCGCCAAAGTCCTAGCCTCTTCGTTTCGTCGCCATCTTCGCGCACGAGCTTCTTTTGTCTCGATGCGTTGAAATAGGG
>DASRXO010000014.1:0-4967 GCA_035654095.1 Telluria sp. | reverse complement strand
TGCCGCCCTTGAGCGGGTCCGACTCGATCGAGCCGGAGCCGCCCAGCGCGATGCGGTCGATGCTCTTGGCCTGCAACACGATCTTCATGGTGCGCGTGTCGAGGCTCATAGTGCGCTTCACGGGGCGGATCTTGAGCGTATTGTTTTCGATGACGGTTTCGATCAGCGGCAGCAGGTTGTCGTCGGTCTCGATGGTGATGCCCTCGCTGTTACCGATGCGCAGTTCGACATTCGCCGGCAGGCTGAGCGCCAGGCCGGTGAAATGGGCCAGCTCGCGCGTCTGCTTCTTGATGTTGCCGTTGCCCTGGACCCGGTCGCCGCTCCAGCTGCCGGCGACCGCCTCGGTGGCCGGCGCAATCAGGGCCAGCGCGGCGAGGCCAAATACGATGGTACGCAGGCCGCGGATGGCCTTGAGGGATGGTTTCATGGTGGTTTCCTCTGTTTTATGGCTGTTCGGAGTCAAGCGGGACGATGTCATCTCCCGCCAGCATAGTATGAGAGAGCGCCGGCGCCGTACACGGCGTTTGCGACAGATTGCAAGCCGGGCCGGACAGAATGCAGCTTAGGGGGATAGTCCGGGACAGCGTATCATGGCGGACCGCGCATGGCTTCCCGCCTGCGCGGGAATGACGGAAGCGCGTCGTTCCCGCGCAGGCGGGAAGCCATAGCCAATCGACCTGACTGGAACACCATGCTGATCATCACCATCAAACAGGGCAAGGAAAAGAGCCTGCTCGCCGGCGAACCCTGGATTTATGCCTCCGCGATCGAACGCGTGGACGGCAAGCCGAACGAGAAAATGAAGGCCGGGGCGACCGCCATCGTCCAGTCCTCGTCCACCGTCTTCCTGGCGCGCGCCGCCTACAATGCAAAGTCGCAGATCCGGGCCCGGGTCTGGAGCTTCGACCAGGCCGAGCCGGTCGACCATGCGCTGATCAAGCGGCGCGTGAAGGCGGCGCTGGCCAAGAGCGCGCCGGCGGCCAGGCGCGCCAAAGCCACCCATCTGGTGCGGCTGGTGAACGCCGAAGCCGACGGCCTGCCCGGCCTGCTGGTCGAGGGTTACGGCGGCAAGAACGGCTACCTGGTGTGCGAATTCCAGGCCGCCGCGGTGGATGCGTGGAAGGTCGCGATCGTGCAGGCGCTGCTGGCCGAGACCGGCTGCGCCAACGTCTACGAACGCTCTGACGAGCTGGTGCGCAAGGGCGAGGGATTGCCGCCGGTGTCAGGCGCGCTGGCCGGCGACGAACCGCCCGACCAGGTCGTGCTCCATGAAAGCGGCGTCGAATGGGGTCTCGACCTGAAGACCGGCGAACGCTTCCCGCTGCGCTGACCATGCGGCGGCCGCGCCGGCAGCCGACAGCGGCACCAGCAACAGCAGGGTGCCCACCAGCAGGAAAGAAAGGGTTTTCATTGTTTCATTCTAGAAGGGCGTTCCGATTTTGCAACCGGAGATAAATTTATCTTTCGATTATGCAATTTTTCGGCCGATGCTGGTCTTATAATTAACGGCATCACGACTACCAGAGCGCCCAGATGGAAAATCACCAGTCCTCGCAAATCCGAACCCTGTCGTATGTGGAGAATGAAGACCATCCGGTGTTCGGCACCCTGGTCGAACAGATTCTGCACCTGCTCAATTCGCGGCTGATTTTCAGCGACGTCATCATCCACCAGAACAGTCCTTTGATGCTGCGCCAGCCGAAGGGCCTGGTGGCGGTGAGCGACTCGCCGATCACCAAGGAGGAGCTGGAAGAGTTCTTCGAAGTCATCGAACCGAACTGGCGCGAACGCATCGCCGACCGCGCCTTCGACCGCTCGATCGACCTGCACACCGCGCGCATCCGGGCCAACTGCTTTTCGTTCCAGGGCAAGAAGCGGCTCGGCTGCGTGGTGCGGCGCTTCCCGAAAGAGCCGATCGCGCTGGCCGACCTCGGCCTGCGCCAGGACGAGCAAGACTTCGCCCGGCTCACCAGCGGGCTGGTGCTGATCATCGGCGACACTTGCCAGGGCAAGTCGACCACCATCGCCTCGATGCTCGACGAGATCAACAAGCAGCGCTCGGGCCACATCATCACCATCGAAGACCCGGTCGAGACCCTGATCCCCCAGCGCAAATGCATCATCACCCAGCGCGAAGTGGGGATGGACGGCGACGTCGAAAGCTACTACCTGGGCGCGCTGGACGCGCTGCGCGAGCGGCCCGACGTGATCGTGATCGGCGAGATCCGCGACGCCCAGACCGCGCAGGAAGCGCTGGCGCTGGCCGAATCGGGGCCGCTGGTGCTGGCCACGCTGCACGCGCGCTCGACCGAGCTGGGCTTGCAAAAGATGATCCGTTTGCTGGGCAATTCCGAAGCCCAGTCGCAGGCGCTGGCGCATGCGCTGCGCGGCGTGCTGTGCCAGGCGCTGCTGCCCTCGGTCGAAGGCAATTGCTACCACCTGGCCACCGAATGCCTGACCCCGAGTCCGGCGGTCACGCGCATGCTCGAGGCCGGCGACATCTCCGGGATCCGCGCGCACATGAACACGGGCAGCGATCCGGGCTGCCACACCATGAACGCCGCGCTCGAACAGCTGCTGTCGGCCCACAAGATCGGGATCGACGATGCGCGCAACGCCACCACCGACCGCATCGGCTTTGCCGACATGGTGTGATCACTCGATCGGCACGCTGCGGTAGCGGTTCACTTCGCCCGGCGTGACGGGCGGCGCGCGGTTGCCCCAGCTGGCGCGCAGGTAGCTGACCACGGCCGCGACTTCGGCGTCGTCCAGCAGATGGCTGTAGGGCGGCATGCCATAGGGCCGCGGATTGCCCGCGGTGCCGGGCGCGAAGCCGCCATTGAGCACGATGCGGATGGCATTGACCGAGGCGTCCATGGTCAGTGCGCGGTTGCCGGCCAGCGGCGGGTAGTTGGGCGGCAGGCCCCTGCCGTCGGCGCCGTGGCAATCGGCGCAATGCGACTCATACAGCTTCTTGCCCTGAGCGACGACCAGATCGACTTGCGCACCGGTGATCGGATCGTCGGGCTCGGCCGGAGTGGCCGGCAGCGCCTTCAGGTAGACCGCCATCGCCATCACGTCCTGGTCCGACAGGTGCTGCAGGCTGCGTCCGACCACCTCGGCCATCGGGCCGAACACGGTGGCGCGCGGCGAGATGCCGGTTTGCAGCAGCTGCGCGATGTGTGGCAAGTCCCAACTGCCGAGGCCCGCTTCGGCGTCCGAGGTCAGCGAAGGCGCGTACCAGCCCTGCATCGGGATCAGGCCGCCGGACAGGCCGGGCGCGCTGGCGCCGAAGGCATTGCGGCTGCTGTGGCAGGCCGCGCAATGGCCCAGGCCCTCGACCAGATAGGCGCCGCGGTTCCACAGCGCGGTCTGGCCGGGCGTGGCGGCGAACACTGCGGGCTTGAAGTACAGCAGGCGCCAGCCCGCCAGCATGAATTGCCGGTCGTAGGGAAATTGCAGGGTGTGTGCGGTATTCGGCTGGCGCACCGGCGCCAGGCTGCGCAGGTAGGCGTACAGCGCATCGGCATCGTCGCGCGTGACCCTGGTGTAATTGGTGTAGGGGAAGGCCGGGTACAGCAGGCGGCCGTCCTTGGCGATACCGTTGTGCAGCGCGTTCCAGAAATCGTCCGCGCTCCAGGCGCCGATGCCGGTGTCGCGATCGGGCGTGATGTTGGGCGCGACCAGGGTGCCGAACGGCGTGGTTAGGCCGCGCCCGCCGGCGTAGGGCGGGCCGCCGCGCGCGGTGTGACAGGCCATGCAGTCGCCGGCCCGGGCCAGGTAGGCGCCGCGCGCGACGTTGGCGGGCGTGGTCGCATAGGCGGCGGGCGAGGACGAGGGCAGCATCTGCGGGCGCGGCCAGGCCAAGACGGCGGCCAGCAGGAGCAGGGCGGCGAGGACGGCGAGGCCGGTCAGGAGTTTGTTTTTCACGGTGTCAGTCCGGGGAACTGCCGCACTGAAGCGGCAGCGGGCGCGCGACGGCGGTGGCGGGGCGCGGGTCGGGCGGCAGCGGCTGGCTGGCGAGCCAGGCCGAGACGGCGGCCACGTCGTCCAGGCCCAGGCGCTCGGCGATGGCGGCCATGCAATCGGGCGCATGGGCGTGGCGCACCTTGTTCTTCCACGCGCCGAACTGGGCGTTGACATAGTCGCGCGGCAGGCCGAGCAGGCCCGGAATGGCGGGCGCCACGCCGGTCAGCTGCTGGCCGTGGCAGGCCATGCAGGCCGGCACCTTGATCGCCGCGTCGCCCTCGGTGGCGAGCAGGCGGCCGCGTTCGAGGGTGGCGGCGGAGACGTCGGCGGGCCGGGACGCGGGCGCGGGCAGGTGCTGGCCGGAGAAATAGTCGGCGATCTCGCGCAGATAGGTGTCGGGCAGGTGATCGACCATGTAGGTCATCAGCGGATAGCTGCGGCGGCCCTCGCGGAAATTGAGCAACTGGTTGTACAGGTAGCCGGCGGGCTTGCCGGCGATACGCGGGAACAGGCGGTCGCTGCTGTCCTTGCGGGCATGACAGGAGGTGCAGGCGAGCAGGCGCTGCTCCATGCTGTCGGGCAGCACGGCGGGACGGTCGGCGGCCAGCAGCGGCGGCGCGAGAAGGGCGCCGAATACCGCGGCCCGGCGCGCGATCCGGGAAAGGCCTGCGCAAGTTGACATGGTCCGATTCCCTATAAAAATGTTGCCCCGCCGATGGGGTCACATCTGCCGATGGGGTCCATCTGCCGATGGGGTCACATCTGACATTCGTACATTTCGCACGCGAAATGTACGAATGTCAGATGTGACCCCATCGAGGCGCCCACCCTGCCGATGCTACGTGAATCGGCGTGCATTGGCATGAATTGATTCATTTTTAGCGCTGGGGTCACATCTGACATTCGGACATTTTTGCAGAGAAATGTACGATTGTCAGATGTGACCCCATGTTGCGGGGGCGGATGTTCGGGGCGCCACGCGGCGTGTGCCACGGTGG
>DASRXO010000013.1:0-6308 GCA_035654095.1 Telluria sp. | reverse complement strand
CTGCATCGCGTGGCGCAGGCCGCGCTGCCGGGCGCCGTGGTCGTGACCTTCGTCGCGCCGCCCGCCGCGCGCCAGCCGGCCGAGGCGGCGGCGCCCACGCCGGCGCAGGTCGCGCCGCCCGCGCTGCTGGTGCCGGCGATGCCGGCGCTGGCCGTGGCGCCGGCCGAGCATGCGCTCAGCCCGCCGCCGCCCGCTCCTGTTCCCGCGTCCGCCGCCGACAAGGCAGCGCCGGCGGCAGTCGCCGCGGCGCCGGCCGCCGGCCCCAGAACGCTCAGCGCCGGCGTCGAATACCTGCGGGCGCCGCAGCCCCTGTACCCCTCGCTGTCGAAGCGCCTGGGCGAACAGGGTCAGGTCCTGCTGCGCGTCCTGGTCAACGAACAAGGCTTGCCCGACCAGGTGGTGGTGCTGACTTCGTCCGGCTCCGCGCGGCTCGACGAGGCCGCACGCCAGGCTGCCCTGCACGCCCTGTTCAAACCGCATATCGAAGACGGCCGCCCGGTCGCCGTGTTCGTGCTTGTCCCGCTCAACTTCCTGCTGGCCAGCTAGCCGCCCTCCCCGTATCTGAAAGACGCTCGATGACGCAAGCCGCCTTCCGCGGGGCCCCCGCCCTGCACGCCGCTCCCCCGCACGCCGCCGACGCGGCCAACGGCCCCTCGCGCCGCGCGCTGTTCCTCAAATGGCTGCGCAAGATGCATGGCTGGATCGGGCTGTGGGGCGCGGCGCTCGGCCTGCTGTTCGGCACCAGCGGCATCCTGCTGAATCACCGCGCGGTGCTGAAGATTCCCGCCGCCCAAAGCCAGGAGAGCACGGTGCAACTGCCGCTGCCCTCGCCCGCGCCGGCCGACGCCGACGCGCTGGCGGCCTGGCTGCGGCAGGCGCTGGCGCTCGACCGTGCGCCCGGCAGGGTCAAGGCCGAGCCGGCGCGACCGGTGGCCTGGGGCGAGCGCGCGCTGCGCCAGCCGGCGCGCTGGAGCGTGTCCTTCGTCGCGCCGCAGATGAACGTGCAGGCCGAATACTGGGTCGGCAACAGCTTCGTCAGCGTCAAGCGCAGCGACAACAACGCCTTCGCCACGCTGACCAACCTGCACAAGGGTACCGGCATGGGCCTGGCCTGGATCCTGCTCGTCGATACCCTGGCCGGCTCGATCATCCTGCTGTCGCTGAGCGGCGTGCTGCTGTGGACCATGCTGAACCGGCGCCGCATACTGGGCGCGGCGATCGGCCTGGCCTCGCTGCTGACCCTGTCCGGATTGGCGCTGCAATCGATGTGAGGGTTTGCTATGATGGGTTCACCGACACCCGATAAGAAGGCAAGCCATGAAGGGCGATAAAAACATCATCCGGCTGCTCAATGCGCAGCTGACCAACGAGCTGTCCGCCGTCAACCAGTACTTCCTGCATGCGCGCATGTACCGGCACTGGGGGCTGGCGAAGCTGGCCAAGAAGGAATACGACGAGTCGATCGGCGAGATGAAGCATGCCGACAAGCTGATCGACCGCATCCTCACGCTCGAGGGCCTGCCCAACCTGCAGGCGCTGCACAAGCTGCTGATCGGCGAATCGGCGCAGGAGATGCTCGAGTGCGACCTCAAGCTCGAGCAAGCCGCGCAGCTGACGGTCAAGGAAGGCATCGCCGCCGCCGAGCTGGCCGCGGACTACGTGTCGCGCGACCTGCTGCGCGAGATCCTGGAAGACACCGAGGCGCATATCGACTGGCTCGAAACCCAGCTCGAGCTGATCGTCAAGCTGGGCATCCAGAACTACCTGCTACAGGCGATTTAAACGCGCCAGCGCTGCACCCATCGGTCGTAGAAGGCCATATCGCGCGGCACCGCGCCGGTGATCGCGCACAGCGCGCCGGCGAATTCGTTGGCGCGCGCCAGCGCCAGCTCCAGCGGCCAGCCGCGCGCGCGACCGAGCAGGAAGATCGCCGCGAAGCCGTCGCCCGCGCCCACCGTGTCGAGCACGAAGGGCGGCACCGGATTGTCGCGGTGGATCAGCAGGGTGCCGTCGGCGCCGAAATACACCGAGCCGCGGTGGCCCAGCGTGACGATCAGCGCCTCCAGCGCAAACATCTGCAGCAGCGCGCGGCAGGACGCGCGCACCTCTTCGCTGTCGAGCGCCATCGCGGGGTCGATCTGGAAGTACCATTCGAACAGCGCCTGCAGCTCTTCCTCGTTGACCTTGACGATGTCGGCCGCGTGCAGCGAGCGGAACACGCAGCGCTCGTCGGCCTGGCCGGGACGCAGGTTGAGGTCGAGGAAACGGGTCGCGCCGCTGGCGCCCAGCAGCTGGAACAGCGCCTCGCGCGAGCCCTCGCCGCGCTGGGCCAGGGTGCCGAAGTAGAGCATCTCGGGCTGCACCGTGGCCAAGGCCTTCAGCGCCGGCGCCGGCTTGATGAAGTCGTAGGCCTGGCCGGGCAGGATCACGAAGCGGTGCCCCTTCTCGCGGCGCTCGACCACCACGCGCCCGGTTTCCTCCATCGGATCGACCTGCAGGCCGGCCTCGGACATCGCGAAGCGCTCGAACTCGGCGCGCACGATGGCGCCGTTCTTGTCGCTGCCGATCCGGGTGATCATCAGCTGCGGCGCCATGAAGGCGGCCAGGTGGCGCGCCACGTTGAACGGCGCGCCGCCGACCACCTGCTCGCTCACGTAATCGTCGACCAGGGCCTCGCCGAACACCACGGTGGCCGCGCCGCGCGCGCTCACGCTGTCCACGCTCAGTGCGGCACGGTGTCTTTGAACGACTGACGCTCGGACAGCTTGTCGAACAGGCGCGCCAGGTTCGGGTAATCGCCGCGCCAGCCGATCTCGGGGAAGCGGAAGCTCAGCCAGCCCAGGGTGCAGCCGACCGCGACGTCGGCCAGGGTGTAGTGGTTGCCCTTGCAGAAAGGCGCCTCGCCGAGGTTGGCCGCCATCACGCTCAGCGAGGCGTGCACCTTGGTCATCTGGCGCTCGATCCAGGCCGCGCTTTGCTGCTCGGCGGGGCGCAGGGTTTTTTCGAGGCGCGCCAGGATCGCGGCGTCGAGCACGCCGTCGGCCAGCGCTTCCCAGACCTTGATGTCGGCGCGCTCGCGGCCGTTAGGCGGCAGCAGCTTGCAGACCGGGGTCAGGGTGTCGAGGTATTCGACGATCACGCGCGAATCGAACATCGGGCTGCCGTCTTCCATGATCAGGCAAGGAACCTTGCCGAGTGGATTCGACAGATGAATCGTGGTCTCGGCAGTCCAGACATTCTCGAGCTCGAAAGCACAGTCGAGCTTTTTTTCCGCGAGGACGACGCGCACCTTGCGGACGAAGGGGCTGGTGCTTGAACCGATGAGTTTCATAGAGGCTAGAAGTGAAGGATTGGCTGTCAGTATAACATCGGGCTCCGCGGCCATGGCCGCGATGGCGCCGCTTGCGGTGCGCTCACAACACGGGCTTGACAAGGCGCGCAGTGGTAAAATCCTGTTTTTTCCGCATTGCCACCCTTCCTTTCAAGCCGCTGCCATGATCTCTACCGCCTCCACCCTGTCCGCCCTGTCCCCGCTCGATGGGCGTTACGCCGCCAAGACCGACAAACTGCGCCCGATCCTGTCGGAAGCGGGCTTCATGCACCACCGCGTGAAGGTCGAGATCGCGTGGCTGCAGGCGCTGTCGCAGGCCGGGCTGGCCGAAATCGCGCCGTTCTCGGCCGACGCCGACGCGCGCCTGGCCGCGCTGGCCGCCAATTTCAGCGAAGCGGACGCGGCGCGCATCAAGGCGATCGAAGCGGTCACCAACCACGACGTCAAGGCGGTCGAATACTGGCTCAAGGAACAGGTGCAAGACGTGCCGGAACTGCTGGCCGCGACCGAGTTCATCCACTTCGCCTGCACCTCGGAAGACATCAACAACACCTCGCACGGCATGATGCTGAAGGCCGCGCGCGACCAGGTCATGCTGCCGGCGCTGCAGGCGGTGATCGCCAAGCTGACCCAGCTGGCGCACGACAACGCGGCGCTGCCGATGCTCTCGCGCACCCACGGCCAGACCGCCAGCCCGACCACGCTGGGCAAGGAGATGGCCAACGTGGTGGCGCGCCTGCAGCGCGCGGCGCAGCGCATCGGCGCGGTGGAAATCCTCGGCAAGATGAACGGCGCGGTGGGCAACTACAACGCCCACCTGGCGGCCTATCCGGCGGTCGACTGGGCGGCGTTTTCGAAGCAGGTGATCGAGCAGCGGCTGGGGCTGGGCTTCAACCCCTACACCATCCAGATCGAGCCGCACGACTACATGGCCGAGCTGTTCGACGCCTTCGCGCGCGCCAACACCATCATGCTGGACCTGAACCGCGACATCTGGGCCTATATTTCGCTGGGCTACTTCAAGCAGACGACCAAGGCCGGCGAAATCGGTTCCTCGACCATGCCGCACAAGGTCAACCCGATCGACTTCGAAAATTCGGAAGGCAACCTGGGGCTGGCGAATGCGGTGCTCAAGCACATGGCCGAGAAGCTGCCGGTGTCGCGCCTGCAGCGCGACCTGACCGATTCGACGGTGCTGCGCAATATCGGCGTCGGCTTCGGCTATGCGCTGCTGGCCTACGACAGCTGCCTGCGCGGGCTCAACAAGCTGGAAGTGAACCCCGCGCGGCTCGCGCAAGACCTGGACGCCAACTGGGAAGTGCTGGCCGAGCCGGTGCAGACGGTGATGCGGCGGTACGGCATCGCCAATCCGTACGAGCAGCTCAAGGACCTGACGCGCGGCAAGGGCATTTCCAAAGATGCGCTGCGCGAATTCATCGGCACGCTGGCGATTCCGCAGGACGCCAAGGACTTGCTGCTGGCAATGACGCCGTCGAACTACACCGGCATCGCCGCCCGGCTCGCCGCCGCCATCTAAAGAATCTCAACCAGCAAAACCGGAAACCGGGGACAGACCACCATTTCGCAAAAACCGGGGACAGACCACCATTTCCCCCGGTTTTTCGTCGTCTGTCATAGGGAAAACCGCGGCAAATGCATCACCGCGCGGCTCGATCTTTGGGGTAACTCCAAGGGCGTAGTGTGAACGGTGGTCTGTCCCCCATTCTTGCGAAATGGTGGTCTGTCCCCGGTTTTAGTTTTGCCAGACCAGACGCAGCGATACCGTGCGCGGGATTTCGCTGCGCGTGGCCAGCGGGCCGTATTCGGCGTGGCTGCCATTCAGGTTCTGCCCCGCCAGCGACAGCTCGACGTTGCGCCGCAGCTTCCAGCCGAGGCGCGCGTCGAGCGCCGTGTAGGCCGGCACCGCCGGATTCGCCAGCGCCCCCACCTTGCTCACGCCGATGTCGAATTCCTTGTCGTCCGAGATATTGAACGACGAGCGCAGCTGCAGCGTGTGGGCCGGATCCTTGCCCACCGTGCCCGGCCCCGCGACGTCGTTGCTGCCGGGCTTGAGCGTCATCGTTTCATGCAGCGCCATCAGCCCGCCGCTCAGGCGCCAATAGGGCGTGAGCTGGCAGTTGCCCCACATTTCGATGCCGCTCGCCTGGCCTTCCATCTGGCTGTCGAAGGTGAGGTAGGTGAAGCTCGGATCGATCTCTTGCGTGCGCACGTGGTCGTACACATTGTGGAACAGCGTGGCCGAATACGAGAACCCGGCGGTCGGCTGGCCGCGGTAGCCAAGCTCGTACACGGTCGCGGTTTCCGACTGCACCGCCAGCCCGCCGCGCAGCAGGAAGGGCGAATGGCCGGGCACGTAGGCGTCCGCATCCAGCCGCGACGGCGCGCGCACGGTGCGCGAGACCGCCGTCCACAAGGCGTGCGCCGGCGCCAGCTTCCAGCTCAGCCGCGCGGTCGGCAAGACTTCGCTGCCAGTGTAGTCGTTGCGCTCGACGCGCGCGCCCAGCGTCAGCTTGAGCTCGGCAACGAGCGCGACTTCATCTTGCGCGAACAGGCTGGCCCAGCGCTGGTTGGTATCGGCCGGCAGGAACGCGATGACCTCGCTGTTCGTGACCCGATCCCAGCTGTAGCGGTAGTTCGCGCCCCACACCAGGGTGTGCGCGCCGAGCGCCGGCAGCGAGTGCTGGAATTGCAGGTCGGCGATGTCGAGCGATTCGCCGAAAGTCGGCGGTACGATGCGCCGCGTGTGGTCCACATAGGCTTGCAGGCTGAGGCTGCCCCCGCCGTCCAGCAAGTGCTCCCAGCGCCCGGTCAGGCTGGCGCCGGCACTGCTGATGGTCCCCAGGCTGAGCGCGGTGCCGGTGACCGAAATCGCGCCCGGCGCCGGCTGCTCGGCCGACAGCGTGAAGGCCGTGCCCAGCAGGCTGAGCTGGTCGTTGCCACGCGTCCAGTCGGCGCG
>DASRXO010000012.1:0-3019 GCA_035654095.1 Telluria sp. | reverse complement strand
ACATGGCGCTGATGAAGGCGCAGTTCGCGGCCACCGTCAGCCATGAGGTGCGCACCCCGCTCAACGGCGTGGTCGGCATGCTCGACATGCTCAAGGAAACCAGCTTGAACAAGCGCCAGGCCGAGTGCGTGGACGTGGCCTGGAATTCCTCGCGTACGCTGATCGAGCTGATTAACAACATCCTCGACTTCTCCAAAATGGAGGCCGGCAAACTGACGCTGGAAGAAGTCGACATCGACCTGCGCCAGCTGCTCGAGGAAGTCATCGAACTGGTCGCGAAACAGGCGCAGCAGCGCGACGTCGAACTGGGCTACCTGCTCGGCCCCGGCGTGCCGGAGCGGATCAGCGGCGACTCGCTGCGTTTGCGCCAGGTGCTCACCAACCTGCTCGGCAACGCGGTCAAGTTCACCGAGCATGGCGACGTCGGCATCCACATCGGCCGCGCCGAGGGCGAGGCGTTCGGCCTGCGCATCGAGGTGCGCGACACCGGCATCGGCATGAGCGCCGAGCAGCAGGAACGGCTGTTCGAATCCTTCGTTCAGGCCGACCCCTCGACCACCCGCAAATACGGCGGCACCGGCCTTGGCCTCGCGATCTGCAAGCAGCTGGTCGGGCTGATGGGCGGCCAGATCGGGGTCGCCAGCGCGCTCGGCGAAGGCAGCACCTTCAGCTTCTCGATCGGCTGCACGCCGGCGCAGGAACAGCCGCTCGAAGCGCCGCAGCCCGCACTGGCCGGCCTGCGCGTGATCGCGGTCGACGAGAGCGAGGTGGTGCGCAGCTTCATCGAGCAGGCGCTGGGCCGCCACGGCATCGATTGCCATACCACGCGCTGGGGCGGCGAAGCGCTGCTCCAGCTGAAGGTCGGCGCCGACGAGGGCCGGCCCTACCGCCTGGCGATCATGGACATCAGCGCGCTCGACGACGACGGCAACGACCTCGCGCGCCAGGTCGAATTGCAGGCGCCCGGCACCCACGTGCTGATCCTCGACCGCCTCGGCGCGCCCGGCGGCGGCACCCTGGTCGACGGCTACGCGGCGCTCGGCAAGCCGCTGCGCGAGACGCGCCTGCTGCAGGCGATCGAGGAAGTGCTGGCCGGCGGCCACGCGCCCTCGCCGGCCCCGCGCAGCCAGCCGCCGGCGCGCGCGCGCAAGGAATTCCGCATCCTGATCGCCGAGGACAACCGCACCAACCAGGTGGTCGCCGCCGGCATGCTGGCGATGAACGGCTGCGCCTGCGAGTTCGCCTCCAACGGACGCGAAGCGCTGGAGGCGGTGCGCCACCGCGAGTTCGACCTGATCCTGATGGATTGCAGCATGCCGGAGATGGACGGCTACCAGGCCACCGCCCAGATCCGCGCCTTCGAGCAGACGGCCGGCCGGCGCACCGCGATCGTCGCGATGACCGCCAACACCCAGCGCGGCGACGCCGAGAAGTGCATCGCGGCCGGCATGGACGACTACCTGGCCAAGCCGATCACGCTGGCCGAACTGCGCCGCACGCTCGAACAATGGCTGCCGCACGGCGCCGAGGCGCGACCGTCCGCGCCGTCCCTCGACGGCGGCGAGCAGCCGATCGACCCGGTCATCTTCGCCAAGCTGCGCGCGATCATGGGCGACTCGCTGGCGCAGGCGCTCAGTCCCTTCCTCGAAGACACGCCGCAATACCTGCTCGAACTGGACGCCGCGGTGCATGCCGGCGCGGCCGAGACGGCGTGCGCCAAGGCGCATGCGCTGAAGGGCTCGTCGGGCAACCTCGGCGCCACGCTGCTGTCGCAACTGGCGAAGGAAGCCGAGGAGCTGGCCGCGGCCGGCCAGCTGGAAGCGATCGTCGCGCTGCTGCCGCGCCTGCGCGCCGCCTACGAGGCGGTGGCCGGCGTGCTGGCGGCCGAAACGGCCGGCGCCGGCGCGCACGCCGGCGGCGGCGCCGACGCCATCGCCCAGGTGCTGATCGTCGATGACGACCGCAGCACCCGCAGCACCTTGCGCTACACGCTGCAGCGCGACGGCTTCCGGGTCGAGGAAGCGGCCGACGGCGCGCAGGCGCTGATGATGCTCAAGCGCTTCCACCCGGACGTGATCCTGATGGACGCGGTGATGCCGGTGATGGACGGCTTCACCGCCTGCGCGCGCATGCAGGAGCTGCCCGGCGGGACCTCGATCCCGGTGCTGATGATCACTGCGCTGGAAGACAATTCCTCGGTCGAGCGGGCGTTCGCGGCCGGCGCCAGCGACTACATTCCGAAGCCGATCCACTATGCGGTGCTGTCGCAGCGCGTGCGCCGCATCATCGACGCCAACCGCGCCGAGAAACGCATCCGCCACCTGGCCTACAACGACCTGCTGACCGGCCTGCCGAACCGCGCGCTGTTCTTCGACCTGCTCGGCCAGTCGGTGGAACAGGCGGCGCGCGACGAGGCGATGCTGGCCGTGATGTTCATGGACCTGGACCGCTTCAAGTACGTCAACGACAACCTCGGGCACGACGTCGGCGACCGCCTGCTGTCGGCGGTCGCGCAGCGCGTGCGGCGCACGATCCGCAGCGTGGACGTGGTCGCGCGCCTGGGCGGCGACGAGTTCACGGTGGTGCTGGGCGATATCGACGGACCGGGACCGGCGGCCGCCGCGGCGCAGAACATCTGCCGGGTGCTGGCCGCGCCGTTCCAGATCGACGGCCACGATATCTTCGTGACCAGCAGCGTGGTCATCGCCATGTATCCGCACGACGGCCACGACGTGGCGACCCTGGTCAAGCGCGCCGACAGCGCCATGTTCCGCGCCAAGAAGACCAACACCGGCTTCCAGTTTTACGAAGCGTCGATGGAGCAGATCATCTCCGAGCACGTGCGGCTCGAGAGCGACCTGCGGCGCGCGCTGGACCTGGGCGAGCTCGAGGTCCACTACCAGCCGCAGGCGCGCTTGCGCGACGAGCAGGTGGTCGGGATGGAGGCGCTGGTGCGCTGGAAGCATCCGACGCGCGGCATGGTGCCGCCGCCCGAGTTCATTCCGCTGGCCGAGGAAAT
>DASRXO010000011.1:0-3625 GCA_035654095.1 Telluria sp. | reverse complement strand
GTCGGACAGCTGCAGGTTGGCGTTCGGCTGGACCAAGCCCTGGCCCCCGGCGGCGCCCACTTTCAGTTCGCGCTGCGCGTTCTTGATCGCTTTCTTGAGCACGATGTTGATGGTGCCGGCGATCGACTGGGTGCTGAATTCGGCGCTGGCCGCGCGCAGCACTTCGATCCGTTCGATCACGTCGGGCGCCAGCGCATCCATCGAGAAGCCGGCCGGCGCGCGCTCGCCGTTGATCAGGATCTGGGTATAGCCGCTGCCCAGGCCGCGCATGCGAATCTCGCCGCCGCGCCCGGCCGCGCCGCTGACGGTCACCCCGGGCAGGCGCTTGAGCACATCGAGCACATTGGTGTCGCCGTACTTGACGATCTCTTCGTGGTTGACCACGATCTTGCTGGCGGTGTCGTCCTTGCGCGGGTCGTAGGCTTCGGCGCTGCCGCGCACCTCGACTTGCTGGATCTTGCCGTCGTCCGGCTGTGGGGGCTTCGATTCGGGTTCGGCTTGCTGGGCGTGGGCGGACAGGACCGCGCCGAGCGTCGCGGCAACGACGGTCAGGCGGAGTGGCAAATGACGTACATACATTGGCGACGAGCGGGATGTTTTACAGAGTCATATTGTCCGTCAGAAGTTCCCGTTTGCATTAATCAAACAGAAATATTTTTCGCACGCATGTTTTAGCGGACCGGGACCGGCACCTGGATCACGATCGGCACCGGCGGCGCGACCGGCGCTTTCGGCGTCGCGTTGTTGAGCACGAAGGTGATGACGGTGATCGCGGTTGCGCCCAGCACGATCGCGGTGCCGACGATCCATTTGATCATGTCGGCGAAGCCCTTGTGCATCTCCATGCGCAGCGCGGCAAGATCGGCTTTGGTCGCCAAAGCGTCCAGGCGCGCTTCGCTCCGCGCCAGCCTTTCGGTGGCCTCCAGCGCGAAATCTTCCAGGCGGACGAGGCGTTCTTCCATGGCCACCAGCATAGAACGACGTCATCGGCCTTGCAAGCCCGGCCGCCGAAAAGCGTGATCCGCCTCAGCGCCCCGTTATAATCCACAATCGTCTTCCTCAGAGGCCATCCTATCGTGTCCGATCGCATCAAAGTGTTGCCGCAGTATCTGCTTCCGAAGCAGGCCCTGACCTCCTTCGCCGGTCGCGTCGCCGGCGCGCGCGGCGGGTCGATGACGACCGGCCTGATCCGCTGGTTCGTCGGCAAATACGGCGTCAACATGGACGAGGCGGCCAACCCCGACATCGCCGCCTACGCCAGCTTCAACGAGTTCTTCACGCGCCCGCTGCGCGACGGCGTGCGGCCGCTGGCGCAGGCCGATTTCGTGTGCCCGGTGGACGGCGCGATCAGCCAGTTCGGCGCGATCGACGACCACCGGATCTTCCAGGCCAAGGGCCACAAATTCAGCACCACCGCGCTGGTCGGCGGCGATGCCGCGCTGGCCGCCCAGTTCCAGCACGGCAGCTTCGCCAACCTGTACCTGAGCCCGAAGGACTACCACCGCATCCACATGCCCTGCGACGGCCGCCTGACGCGCATGATCTACGTGCCGGGCGCGCTGTTCTCGGTGAACCCGACCACCGCGCGCGGCATTCCCGGCCTGTTCGCGCGTAACGAGCGCGTGGTCTGCGTGTTCGACTCGCCCGCCCATGGCGAATTCGTGCTGACGCTGGTCGGCGCCACCATCGTCGGCAGCATGGCCACCGTCTGGCACGGCGTGGTCAATCCGCCGCGCGCGCCGCAGTTGTGCGAATGGCGCTACGACGACCAGCAGATCGTGCTCAAAAAGGGCGAAGAGATGGGCCGCTTCCTGCTCGGCTCGACGGTGGTGATGTTGTTCCGGCCGCATACCATCCGCTTCAATCCGGACTGGGCGCCCGAACGCGCCGTGCGCCTGGGCGAGATGATGGGCGACTCGCCGGTCCGCGCAGGATGACCGCGCCGCGTTCGTGGGCCGGCTGGCTGGCCGAGGGTGCGCGCAGCGCCGTTTTCATGACGCCGCGCTGGCCCGGCCTGCGCACCAATCCGTGGCTGCTCGCCCTGCTCTGCCTCGCCGGCGTGCTGTGCGCGGTGCTGGCCGAACATGAGATGGTCGGCGCGCCGGCCCTGTTCCAGTGGCAGGCGCTGGCCGGCAACTGGTTCGGCGTCGCGCTGCTGGCCTGGGCCTGTTATGCGGTGCGGCCGCGCGGCGGCGAGGAAGACGGCCGCGCGCAGCTCGCGCCCGGTCCGGCCCAGTTGTTCACGCTGGCGATGGCGCAGGCGCTGGTCCAGGCGCTGTGCATCGACCTCCTGTTCATCGTCCTGTACGACAGCGGCGCCTACGACCGCCTGAGCGACCAGGCGCAGTGGGCCGCCGCGGTGATCCCGGCGTGCTGGCTCGCGCTGGCGCAACTGGTGCTGCTGCGCCGCTGCGGCGAACGCAAGGCGCTGCCGACGCTGGCCGCCTGGAGCTGCTGCATCGCGGTCGCGCTGGCCTTCTTCTTCGCGCCGCGCCCGCCCTACTGGGCCGAAGCCGATGGCGCAGACGGCGCCGCGCCGCCGGCCACGATCGAACTGTCGCAAGAGACCTTCGAAGCGCAGGCGCCGCTGCTCGACGAGCAGTTGGCCGCGCTCAAGCCGCAGCGGCGCGGCGTGATCGACATGTACACCATCACCTTCGCGCCCTACGCCGGGCAGGAAGTGTTCCGCCGCGAGAGCCGCATGGTGTCCGAAGTGATGGCCGCGCGCTTCGACGCCGGCGGCCGCCAGCTGCAGCTGATGAATCATCCCGAGACCGCGGCCGAAGCGCCATGGGCCACGCCGCTCAATCTGCACCGCGCGATCCTCGGGGTGGCGGCGGTGATGGACCGCGAGGAGGACGTGCTGTTCCTCCACCTGACTTCGCACGGCGCGGCAGACGGCCAGCTGGCGGCCTATTTCTGGCCGATGGAAGTCGACCCGGTGCTGCCGGCCGACCTCAAGGCCTGGCTCGACGAAGCCGGCATCAAGCATCGCGTGATCTCGATCTCGGCCTGCTACGCCGGGAACTGGATCGCGCCGCTGGCGTCCGACGACACGCTGGTGATGACCGCCTCCGACGCCGACCACACCTCCTACGGCTGCGGCAGCAAATCGGACCTGACCTTCTTCGGCCGCGCGATGTACGACGAGCAGCTGCGCAGCAGCACCCTGTCGTTCGAAGAGGCGCACGCCGCCGCGCGCAAGCTGATCCTGCAGCGCGAGAACGAAGCCGGCAAGACCGACGGCTACTCGAACCCGCAGATCAAGGTCGGCGCCGCGATCGGCCCCTACCTCGCGCGGATGCGGCAGCGCCTGCAGCGGCCCTAGGCGCGCTTGCGCTCGCGCGCATCGTCGCAGCACAGCTCCGCCATCAGGTCGAGGAAGGCGCGGGTCTTGGCCGGCATCAGGCGGCGGCCGGGGAACACCGCCCAGCCGGTCACCAGCGGCAGGTCCCATCCCGGCAGCACGCGCACCAACTCGCCCTTCGCCACATAGGCCTCCGCGAACCCCGCGGAGCTGGCCGCGATGCCGGCGCCCGAGCAGGCGATGCGGGCCAACAGGTCGGGCGAGTTGGCCGTCATGCGCGCCGGGAGTTCGCGCTCCCAGCGCACCTTGCCGCGCGTG
>DASRXO010000010.1:0-4926 GCA_035654095.1 Telluria sp. | reverse complement strand
GCATGGTCACCGACGTCAAGGTCGACAGCCGCGGTCCCGCCGATGTCGTGCTGGTGGGCACCGACGTCGGCATTTTCCGCTCTGGCGACGGCGGCAACAGCTACAGCCAGGTGCTCGGCGGCGGCCAGGCCTGGAGCCTCGCGCGCAGCAATATCGGCTGGCTGGCGACGGTCGCCACCAGCGCCTACTACGCCCCCGCGACTCTCTACCTGTCGACCGACAACGGCCTGAGCTGGTCGCCGATCTCGGCCTCCAACCTGACCGGCGGCGCCGGCCGGATCACGCTCGCGCTCGGCGCGCCCGGCGATGCGGTGGTGTACGCCTATGCGGCCGACAGCTGCAGCACCGGCTGTGCGCAAAAGGACTTGTTCCGCTCGGTCAACGGCGGCTACAGCTGGACCGCGCTCGGCTTGAACGCGAAAGCGCCGGTCAATCCGAACGAAGAAAATCCGACCATGAACTTGATGCTGGGCCAGGGCTTCTACAACCACATGATCGTGGTCGATCCGACCGACGCCAGCCGCAACACGATCTACCTCGGCGGACAGCTCAATACCGGCAAGACCACCGACGGCGGCCAGAGCTGGCGCCTGATCAGCAACTGGCTGGGCCAGTTCGGCCTCGACTATGTGCACGCCGACCACCACACCGCGGCGATCTCCACGGCAGGCGGCAAGAAGCGCGTGATGTTCGGCAGCGACGGCGGGCTGTTCGTCAGCGGCGACGAAGGCGCGAGCTGGAACGACCAGAAGAACGTCGGCCTGGCCGACCATCTGATCTACGCGATGGCGACCTCGGGCGCCGATCCGAAGAGCGTGCTGATCGGCCTGCAGGACAACGGCACCCGCATCCGCGTCGGCAACACCGGCACCTTCAACCAAAGCTATGGCGGCGACGGTTTCGGGGTCGGCTGGAGCCAGGCCGGCGGCGGCAGCGCGCTGGGCAGCTATGTCTACGGCTATATCTACTACGCCAACAAGACGCCCAACATCCAGAACAAATGGACCAACCCCGTATTCGACGACGCCAGCTGCAGCTACAACGGCATCAACGCCTGCAACGCCTACTTCGTCACGCCGATCGAGACCCCGTCCGCGCAGGCCGATCCGACCGGCACTACCTACTTCACCAACACCGCCAGCCTGATCTACCGGACCGACAACGCGGGCGCCTCCTGGTACCCGATCCTCAACGGCAATCCCGCGCTGACCTATGTGCGCGGCAGCAGCCACAGCGTTTCGGTCAGCCCGATCGACCTCAACCATGTGGCGGCGGTGGCGCCGGGCGGCTTTGTCCTGATCACCACCGATGGCGGCCAGCACTGGGCCCAGCGCGACAACAAGGTCGCCGGCTATCCTGGCTTTAACAGCAATATCGCCTGGGCCAACAACAAGGTGCTGTACGTCGCATCGGAAAACCCGACCGGCCAGGCGGTGTACGTGGTCAAGTCGACCGATGGCGGGCTGAGCTGGTCGGCGGCCGGCAACGGCCTGCCCGGCGTGCCGATCGACAAGCTGCTGGCGGCGCCGAACGACGCCAGCGGCAATACCGTGTATGCCGCGACCTGGTTGGGCGTGTACCGCACCGTCGATGGCGGGCAGAACTGGAGCCAGTACGGCGCCGGCCTGCCCACGGTCGAGGTCAGCGATCTCTACATGCCGCGCGACGGCAGCTTCCTGCGCGCCTCGACGTATGGGCGCGGCGTGTGGGACATCCCGGTGCGCTAAGACCGCGGCGTGCGCAAAGGCGGCTCCTCGCGGAGCCGCTTTTTTTTCGCCCGCACAACATGGGGTCACATCTGACATTCGTACATTTCTGCAAAAAAATGTACGAATGTCAGATGTGACCCCATGTTGCGCAGAGGGCTTGTCCGTCGTCCTTGAAGAACTTTTTTGGGCTTAGTGCGCGGGCTGCAGGTGGATCGTGGTCTCGGCCGCGGCCTCGACCTGCTTGCGCGAATACAGCAGCGGAAAGTACGCGCCCTTGACCCACTGCGGCGCCAGGTCGCGGTAGTGCGGGCTGTCCGGATCGCCCGACTGGCCGGGCGTGTTCATGGCGCGCGAATTGTCCCAGTTGCCGACGTCGATCACCACCCGGAACGAGGGGCCGTTGGTCTGCAAGAAGTCGGTGTTGCGGTAGCTCGACTGGTTCACCGTATCGGCCCCGCCCTGGCGCGGGAAGGGCCCGACATTCAATCTCGCGCGCGCCGCACCGTCACCCATCGCGCTCATCGGATGGGCGAAGTAGCTGTAGTGCAGGTTGCCCCAGCGCCAGGACTTGGCGTCCGGCCCGACCGCGCGGGCCAACTCGCGGTAGGCATCGGCCAGGCTGGCCAGCAGCAGGCGGTCGCGCCCGGCGCGCGGATTGGCGCCGAATTGCGGGCCGGGCTGCTCGAGACCGCGCAGCATGCCGGCGGTGTCCGGCTGGCCGATCGCCGCCGCGTTGGCCGCACCCACCATCTGCGCCGCATAGCCGCGGCCCAGATGGCGCGACCACCACACCTCGAACAGCGCGGCCTGCGCCGATTGCGCACTCTCCTCAGCATCCCAGCCGCGCAGCAGATCGAGCGCGGCGCGCGCGGCCGGATCCTGGGCCTTCAGCGGTTTGAGCAAGGTCATCAGGCGCCGCGCCGGCAGCGACAGCACATCGTTCTGCAGGCGCAGCATGTCCTCGATCGACAGCTTGCCGGGCTTGCCCAGCACCTCGCCGATGCGCGTGCGCCGCGCGTTGTTCGGCCACTCGAAACCGACCTGGTAGCGATAGCCGGGCGGCAGGTTCATTTCGTTGGCCGAAGCGAACCAGCCCTGCGTCGGATTGAGCACCGAGGGCAGCTTGTCGCCCGCCAGGAAGCCGGCCCATTCGTAGCGCCCATCGCCCGGCACCGGCAGCAAGCCGTCCCAGTTGGGACGGATCGGCGTGAGTCCGCCCGGCACCCAGCCGATATTGCCGCTGGTATCGGCATACACCTGGTTCTCGGACGGCGCGCCCCAGTGCAGCATGGCCTGGCGGAACTGCGTGAAATCCTTGGCCCGCATGTACTCGATGCTGCCGAAGTAAGGCGCGGTGCCCGGCTCCAGCCAGCTCGAACGCACCGCGTAGGCGCGCTGCTTGTCCGGCTCGCTGAATACCAGCGGACCATGGCGCGTGAACAGCAGCTCGGCGGCGACCGGCTGGCCGCCCTTGACCGCGATGGCCTCGTTCAAGACCCGCATGTCTTCCCACTTGCCGCCGTATTTGTACTGCAGCGGATTGGCCGGGTTCAGCTGGTAGACGTAGAGGTCGTCCTGGTCGATGCTGAAGATGGTCAGGCCGAAGGCGATGGTACCGTTGTGGCCGATCGAAATGCCCGGCAGCGCGGGCTCGCCGGCGCCGATCACGTCCATGCCGGGCGCACTCAAGTGGGCGATGTAGCGCAGCGAGGGCGTCGAATAGGCGCGATGCGGATCGTTGGCCAGGATCGCCCTGCCGGTGGCCGACCTGGACGGCGCGACCACCCAGTTATTACTGCCTTCCATGCTTTCCTGCGGTGCGCGCGGCTCGGCCGCAGCGACTTTTTCGTCTGGCCCGAACCACACGTTCTGGGTCGCCAGTTCGAACACCTTCAACACGCCGGCCGGCAGGCAGGGATCGAGGCCTGCGGGCAAGCTGGTCTCGTGTCTGGGCTGCAGCGTCTTGCGCACCTGGTCGGCGGCCAGGCCGGCCTGGCAGGCCACGGCCGCGCGCGCGACTTCCGACTTCAGGTTCGCGTTCAGGCCGTGGCTGCGGATGCGCACCACATCGTCGGCGCGCCACTTGGCCGGTGCGTAGCCGAGCTGGCGGAATTCATAGGGCAAGGCCGACGGCGTGGCCGTCACGTAATCGACATAGGCATTGATGCCGGCCACGAAGCGCTCGCTGATGCGCGCCGCGTCCTTGCCGTAGGCCCGCCATTCCTTCTGCATGTCGCCGCGATAGAGGAACAGGCGCGCCGCCCTGTCCTGCTCGACATAAGCGGGGCCGAGCACCGCGGCCAGCTCGCCGAGGCCGCGGCGGCGCCACAAGTCGATCTGGAACAGGCGGTCGCGCGCGGCGTTGAAGCCTTGGGCGAAAAACACATCGTCCTGGTCTTGCGCGTAGATGTGCGGCACACCCCAGCGGTCGACCAGGATCTCGGCCGGCTGGCCCAGGCCCGCGACCTCGATGACCTGGCCGGGCGCGGCGCCCGCCGCTCCCCCCGCCATGGTCAGCAACAGGAGCGCGGGGAGCAGGCGGCGGGCAGGCGGCATGGCGGTTCTCGGAAAGTGAGCGGCGGGGTAGAGTATAAGCGCAAGCCGATGCATTTCTGACAACCGCCGGTACCGATATTTTTGCCGCCAAGCCCGCGATTCCTGCGTTTCGTCGCATTTTTCGGTTATCCGCATGATCCGGGGCTAGGATGTTTACTTCATGACGCCATCGATGGGACCATAAAAATGCATACCCTGACGGATACACCCCCACCAATGGAGCTCTCGCCGGTGCCCGCCGACAAGCGCATCGAAGCGCTGGACGTCGCGCGCGGCTTCGCGCTGATCGGCATCTGCATGATGAATGTCGAGTTCTTCAACCGCGCCATGGCCACTCTCGGCCTGGGCATGCCCCAGGGACTGAGCGGCGCCAACTGGCTGGCGTCCTTCTTCGTCGCCTACTTCGTCACGGGCAAATTCTGGACCATCTTTTCCTTCCTGTTCGGCATGGGCTTCGCGGTGATGCTGACGCGCGCCGAGGCGGCCGGACGCGGTTTCCTGAAGCCCTATCTCCGGCGGATCCTCGCGCTGGCCGCGTTCGGCGCCTTCCACCACATCTTCATCTGGGCCGGCGACATTTTGTTCAGCTACGCGGTGGCCGCGGTGTTCCTGCTGCTGGTGTTGTACGGCACCTGGAAATGGATGCTGGCCGCGATTGCGG
>DASRXO010000009.1:0-4487 GCA_035654095.1 Telluria sp. | reverse complement strand
GCGGGTCGGGGTCAGCACCAGCATTTTCGGCTGGGCGGGTTTGAAACGGGGACGCTCGCCGCGCGCGCGCGCCGATTGCGCTTCCTGGGCGGCGGTGCGGGCGGCCGGCGATTGCTCGGCGACGGCGAACTTGTGCAGCGCCGGCAACATGAAGGCGGCGGTCTTGCCGGAACCGGTCTGCGAGGACACCAGCAGGTCGCGGCCTTCGATGGCGGCCGGGACGGCTTGTTCCTGGACCGGGGTCGGCTTGGTGTAACCGGCGTCGGTGACGGCTTTAACGATAGACGCGTGGAGGCCTAGTGCTTCAAAACTCATGGATTCTTTTCTTTCGGTATAGATCAGCGCCCGAGCACATGCATCGAGCGCAACATAGCAACGCCAACCAACACAACGAAATGACTCACGGATGAAAGAAATTTCGGCACAAAAGCTTTGCGCCGGGACGGTGTCAGGTGCGACACACAAGGCGGGAGGGCTTTATGGAGGCTGTCCGGAGGACAGGCCTAGGCTTGCGAAGCTGCTTTTTACTGCTTTTGTATCTGCGTACAGCCATCGCGAAGCTTGATTGCGAAAAACGTATTGCAGCGCACAAACAGAATGATACAGGAATTTACGCCGCTCTGCACAAAAAACCGCAGAATTGGTCTAGACATGCCGCATCAGTGTGCCTTGGCCAGCGCGGCGTCGAACGCAGCAGGGGCAAAGCCAAGGGCTTAGCCGTCGGCCTTTTTGCTCTTGCGGCCGATGCGCGCCTTGACTTCGGCCACCGCGTCGGCGGCCCTGGCCTTGAGCTTCTGGGCGTTGCTGAGCTTGACGGGGCCGGTCGCGCGCTTGATCTTGCCGTGGCGTTCGGTCTCGAAGGCCAGCACCGCATTGTCGACGACGTTCTCGGCGATGTCGGTGTTGGTCGAGGTCGAGATCTTCGGCACCAGGATGGTCGAGCCGGCCTTGAGGCGGGTTTGCGCGGGGATGTTGTTGGCCTGGCGGATGACTTCCGGCGTGGTGCCGAAGCGCGAGGCCAGCGAACTGATGGTGTCCTTGGCGCCGGTGATCTTGTGCGTGGTCCAGGTCGACAGCGCATGGCCCCACTGGGCCAGGTTCAGGTGGAATTTCTCGGCGTTTTCCTGCGGCAGCAGGATCTTGGTCTGCTCGCCGCCGGTGATCACCGGCCGGTTGAATTGCGGGTTGAGCGCCTTGAATTCATCGACCGACAGCTCGGCCAGCTGGGCCGCGATGGTCAGGTCGATATCGCTGGTCTTGTCGACCGTGGTGAAATACGGCGCATTGTCGATCGCCGGCAGCGACACCCCGTACTGGGCCGGATTGGCGATGATGTTCTTGACCGCCTGCAGCTTGGGCACGTAGTTGCGGGTCTCGACCGGCATCAGCTCGGACAGGCTCTCGAAATCGGTGGGCTTGCCCAGCGACTGGTTTTTCTTGATGGCGCGCTGGACATTGCCTTCGCCCCAGTTATAGGCGGCCAGCGCCAATTGCCAGTCGCCGAACATGCCGTACAGCCGCTGCAGATAGGTCAGCGCGGCGTCGGTCGAGGCCAGCACGCCGCGCCGCTCGTCCTTGAACATATTCTGCTTGAGGTTGAAATCCTTGCCGGTGCCGGGCACGAACTGCCACATGCCGGCCGCGTTGGCGCTCGAATAGGCTTGCGGATTGAAGGCCGACTCGATGATCGGCAGCAGCGCCAGTTCGGTCGGCATGCCGCGTTTCTCGAGCTCGGTCACCACATGGAACAGGTAGAGCGAGGCGCGCGCCGAGGTGCGCGCGACGTAATCGGGACGGGTGCTGTACCAAGTCACATGCTTGGCCACCAGCGCGTTGTCGATGTCGGGAATCGCATAGCCGGCGCGGATCCGGGCCCAGATGTCGGCCTCCTTGTAGTCCTCGGCCTTGACGGCCGGGAAGGGCTGGAGCGCGGGCGCCTTGGCGCTGAGCGGCACCGGGGCCGCCGCTGCCGTGGTGGGCGCATTGTCGATCGCGTGGCCGAGGGCCGGTGCGAGCAGTAAAACGAGCGCTGCCAGGGCGGCAGGGTGACGGGTAGTCGCGTGCATGGCTTTCCGTTGTTGCGTCCAGGAAACGATCGGACTGACTAGGGGTAAGCTCGGAGTGTACGTAGCTCTGGTCGGCTGAGTCAAGCGTTTTGTCCCTTGGGCGCGCGAATTCCGGCGGGCCGGGGCCGGGAGTATGCGGAAAAAATAGCAAGTTACCATTATGCTTGACGGGAAGATAATACGAATACTCCCGGGGAGTATATGCTTGGCCCGGACGGGCTAGGAGGGCGCGCGAAGAGTGCGTACAATCGGGTTTTCGCGCCCCGCGCTGCCATTACCGAAAGCATGACCATGAGTACCGCAACCCTGCACGCCGACGATGCCCAGATCATCGCGGCCACCGAGCGCTGGCTGGAAAGGGCCGTGATCGGCCTGAATTTGTGCCCGTTCGCCAAGGCGGTGCAGGTCAAGCAGCAGGTGCGTTACGTGGTGTCGGACGCGCGCACGCCGGAAGCGCTGCTCGAAACCCTGATGGACGAGTTGCAGACCCTGGCCGACGCCGACCCCGAGCAGATCGACACCACCCTGCTGATCCACCCCTGGGTGCTGAGCGATTTCGCCGACTACAACGAATTCCTCGACGTGGCCGACGCCGCGCTCGAAGACATGCAGCTCGACGGTGAGCTGCAGGTGGCCAGTTTCCACCCGCAGTACCAGTTCGCCGACACCCACATCAACGATATCGGCAACTACACCAACCGGGCGCCGTATCCGATCCTGCACCTGCTGCGCGAAGACAGCATCGAGCGCGCGGTGGCGGCCTTCCCGCAGGCGGCCGAGATCTTCGAGAAGAATATCGCCACCATGGAAGAGCTCGGCCATGAGGGCTGGGACGCGCTCGATGTCGGCCCCGCCAAGTGAGGCGCCGGTGAGCCTGCCCATGCGGCCGGACACCCCCTGTGTCGCGGTCTGTTCCACCACCTTCGACGAGGTCTGCCGCGGCTGCGGCAGGACCGTGATCGAAGTCGCGCACTGGGTATCGATGAGCGTCGAGCAAAAAGAGCTGGTGTGGCAGCGCATCCTGGCCCAGGGCTATCCGCGCCGCAACACCTGATGCCTGCCGCTTAGAAGCTGCCGATGAAATCCTTCTTGCCGATCTCGACGCCGTTGTGGCGCAGGATGTCGTAGGCGGTGGTGGCGTGGAAATAGAAATGCGGGAGCGCGTAATGCAGCAGATAGACCTGGCCCTTGAACTGCTTGGCGTTGGCGCCGCTGCTGGTGGTGATGTCGCGCTGGGCGCTGGCCTCGAACGCGTCTTGCGGCAGGCCGCCGATGAAGGCGAGGGTGGTGGCGATGCGCGCGCGCAGTTCGGCGAAGGTGGTTTCGGTGTCGTCGTAGCGCGGCACCTCGACCCCGGCCAGGCGCGCCGAGGCGCCCTTGGCGAAGTCGGCCGCGATCTGCAGCTGGCGCGCGAGCGGGAACATGTCGGGGAACAGGCGCGCTTGCAGCAGGGCGGCCGGCTCGATCTTCTTCTCGGTGGCATGGGCTTCGGCCTTGTCGAGCAGGGCCGACAGGCTGCTCAGGATTTGTTTGAAAACCGGCACCGAAGCCGCGTACATGGAAAACGTCATGGTAAGTCCCCTTGGTAAAAGTGCTGCGATGATAGCAAGCTGCGCAACTTCTTGCTTGCCGACACTCGGGAGCGTGGCGCGGCGCGGCTTTTTTCAGCCCCGGCGCCGCCCTTACTGGTGACTTGTGTCTGGATTTCCTTGATAATTACCTCAGGGAAAATGTTTTCTTGTCTAGGGATGGCGATCAATGTTCTTATTGCGACTGCATGGCTAGCACTACTTACCAACGACTACGCGCCAGGCTGAGCAAACTGTACGGACTGTCGATCTACGGCGCACTGTTGCTGGTCGTATTCGGCGGACTGGTGATGCCGGCGCTCGTCGGCGGCTACCTGCTGATCGGGGTGCAGGAGCGCGCATCGGCGCACGCCGCGCTGCATGAATCGCTGCAGCGCAATGCCGACATCCTGGCGCTGGGTATGCAGGAATCGCTGTGGAACATGAATGCCGAATCGGCCCGTTCGCTGCTCGATTCGGTGATGCGCGATCCCTCGGTGCTGCAGATCCAGGTGCATGGCCAGTCCGACACCCAGTTCATGAACGTGCATTCGGCCAACCGGCCGATCGGCACCGTCTACCGCGCCGAACGCGACATCCTGGTGCGCGGCGAGCGCATCGGCCGCATCGTGGTCGAGATGGACGACGCCCGCAGCCAGCAAGAACTGCGCGGCAAGCAAGCCAATTACGCGCTGGTGCTGGCCGGCCAGCTGGCGATCTCGCTGGCGCTGATCGTGCTGTTCCTCAACAAGCGCCTGCTCTCGCCGCTGCGCAAGCTGATGACCTTCTCCGACCGCCTGTCGCGCGGCGACTTCGAGACCCGGCTCGACCTGGCCGGCAACGACGAACTGGG
>DASRXO010000008.1:0-10322 GCA_035654095.1 Telluria sp. | reverse complement strand
CAGCGCGCCGTCCCATCGCTGCGCTACACCCAGTACACGCCGGCCTATGCCGACCTGCTCGACAATCCGGACGGCGTCAGCGTGCCCGGTCCCGGCGGCGGCCTCACCTGGGACGGCCGCGCCGCGACGCTGGCCGAGCAGGCCCGCATCCCGCTGCTGGCCGCCAACGAGATGGCCAACGCCAGCCCCCAGGACGTGGCCGACAAGCTGCGCCGCGCCGCGTATGCCGACCTGTTCGCGCAAGCCTTCGGCAAGGACGCGCTGGCCACGGCCGACGGCGCCCTCGGCAATGCGCTGGCCGCGCTGCAGGCGTTCCAGCTGGAGGATCCGAGCTTCCATCCCTACAGCAGCAAGTTCGATCTGTATGCCGGCAATAAAATCGGCGGCAACCTGACCGCGGCCGAGACGCGCGGCCTGAAGCTGTTCTCGGATCCGAACGGCGCCAACTGCGCCTCCTGCCATTACCAGGGCGCGGGGCTGAACGGCAGCTCGGGTCTGTTCACCGATTTCTCGTACGAGGCGATCAGCGTGCCGCGCAACCCGGCGATCGCGGCCAACAAGGACCCGGCGTATTTCGACCTCGGCGTGTGCGGACCGAACCGCAGCGACCATCCGGCCAAGGCCGACGGCTCGAATCCCTTCTGCGGCCTGTTCAAGGCGCCCGGCCTGCGCAACGTGGCGACCCGCAGCACCTTCTTCCACAATGGCGTGATCCATTCGCTGGAACAGGCGATCCGCTTCTACAACACGCGCGATACCATGCCGCAGCTCTGGTATCCGACCGTGGGCGGCACGCCCAAGGCCACGCCGGACAGCAATTTCCCGACCTATGGCCTGATCACCACCCAGTACGTGGGCGGCACCGTGCAGAAGTTCAACGACCTGCCGGCGGCCTACCGCACCAACATCGACACCCAGTTGCCGCTCGACGGCCGCGACGTCGGCAGTACGCCGCCGATGAACGACGCCCAGATCGCCGACCTGATCTGCTTCCTCAAGACCCTCACCGATGGCTACAAGCCGTCCGCGGCCGCGCCGACCGGCGCCTGCACCAACTAACCACTTCCACTATGCCGACCATCGACAAAACCATACTTTGCATGACTGCGCTCCTGATGCTGGGCGCATGCAGCCCCAACGCCCAGGAACTCAACCAGGCCAACGTGGCCAAGGCCATGAACGATTACCTCGCGGTGCGCGGCGACCTTTGCCTGGCCAAGAGCGCCTGGCCGATCGACGTGGCGGAGGCCGAAGGGAAGAGCGGTTCGCGCAACGCGCTGCAGATGCCGGCGCTGGAAAAGCTGGGCCTGGTCGCCGGCGCCGATGCGAGCGCCGACAAGACCGATGAGAACGGCGTCAAGACCACGTTCAAGGTACGCCGCTACGACCTGACCGAGGCAGGCCGCAAATACTACCTCGCGCGCGCGCCGCACAAGCACCCCACCGGCAACCGTTTCGCCGAAGCCGACCACGATTTCTGCGCCGCCAAACTGACCCTCGACACGGTAGTCGGTTGGGAGAGCGTCAGCCGTCCCGACCAGCCGGGCGCGCCCGCCGAAACGGTGGTGACCTACACCTACAAGATCGCGCCGGCCCCATGGACCGACGATGCCGGCGTGCGCGCGGCGTTCCCGATGGTCGACACGATCATCCGCGGCGCCGGCGGCCTGCAGTTGAAGGAGACTTTTGTGCTCACCGGCAGCGGATGGGAGGCGAAGGACTTGTAGGCCTTGGTTCGGAGCGCGCATGGAACAGCAACTGCAATTCACGCCCCAGATCCGGGACTGGATCGTCAACAACCTCGACCGCGGGATCCCGCCCGCGCCGCTGGTGCGCAATATGATCGGCCATGGCTTCGATCCCGCCGTGGCCGAAGCCTTGATCCACACCTTCTGGTTCGCGCGGGCCACCGGAGCGCCGCTGCCGGAGCAGGCGCTCAGTCCCGCCCAGATCGCCGCCGCGACCTACCGCTACGAACCGTCGCGCCTCGCGGCGGACCATGCCCGTGTGGCGTTGCGGGTGGCGCAACCATCGCTGGCGGTGCTCGACAGCGTGCTGAGCACCGCCGAATGCGATGAGCTGATCGGGCTCGCCACGCCGCGGCTGGCGCCGTCGACGATCGTCGATCCCGTGAGCGGACAGGACACCGCGGCCGCCAGCCGCAGCAGCGAGGGCATGTTCTTCGGCCTCGAAGAAAACGAGCTGGTGGCGCGCATCGACCGGCGCCTCTCCTGGCTCATGAGCCTGCCGGTTGGGAACGGCGAGGGCTTGCAGATCCTGCGCTACCAGCCCGGCGCCCAAAGCACCCCGCATTTCGATTTCCTGATGCAGACCAACGAGGCCAACGCGGCGTCGGTGGCGCGTAGCGGCCAGCGCGTCAGCACCTTGATCGTGTACCTGAACGATGTCGAGCAGGGCGGTGAAACGGTGTTCCCCGAAAGCGGCATCGAAGTCGCGCCGCGCAAGGGCGGGGGCCTGTATTTTGAATACTGCAACAGCGATGGCCAGCTCGACCCGCGCTCGGTGCACGCCGGCGCGCCGGTGCTGGCGGGCGAAAAGTGGATCGTCACGAAATGGATGCGGCAACGCCAGTTCGTTCCGAGGCAATCGGCATAAATTCGCGCACTATGGCGCACAGTTCAATGCACCATATTGGTGCATTGAACGCACCGATTTGCCGCGCAGTGCCGCGCTGACAGGCTGAATCAGGCCTCCTGGAGCTGGCTTGCTTCTTGCTCCTCCCCTGCCTGTATATTGCATGCAACGCGTCCTCAACCATAATCGCCCTCAGGGCACTACCTGTATGAACTCAACTACCGCCGCTCCGACGACCAACCGCTGGTCGCAACTCTTGCTGGGCCTGGTCTGCATGATGGCAGTCTCCAGTCCGCAATATGTGTGGACGCTGTTCACCAAACCGATCATGGCCTTGTACGGCGTGAGCCTGTCGGAAGTGCAGGTCACGTTTTCCATCCTGATCGTGCTGCAAACCTTCTTCTCGCCGTTCCAGGGCTACCTGGTCGACAAGTTCGGCCCGCGCCTGCTGCTGTCGGTCGGCGCCTTGCTCACCGGCCTCTCCTGGATCCTGGCGGCCCAGGCCACCAGCCTGCCGGCCCTGTACCTGACGTATGGCCTGTTGGGCGGCGTCGGCACCGGCATCATCTATGTCGGCGTGGTCGGCCTGATGGTCAAGTGGTTCCCGGACCGCCGCGGTTTCGCCGCCGGCGTGGTCGCTGCCGGCTACGGCATGGGCGCGATCATGACCACCTTCCCGATCACCAACAGCCTGGGCGCCAACGGCCTGGCGTCGACCTTGACCACCTTCGGCATGATCTTCGCCGTGGTCGGCGTGGCGGCCTCGCTCGGCCTGCGCGCGCCGCCGGCCGGCTACAACCCCGGTTCCGCGATCGCCACCAAGAGCACTGTGCCCGACGTCTACTGGACCGACATGCTCAAGAATCCGGTCTTCTGGCTGATGTTCGTGATGATGACGATGATGTCGACCAGCGGCCTGATGGTGATCTCGCAGATGGCCAGCTTCGCCAAGGATTTCGGCATCACCGCCGTGACCGTGTTCGGCCTGGCCGCCTTGCCGCTGGCGCTGACCATCGACCGCTTCACCAATGGCCTGACGCGTCCGTTCTTCGGCTGGGTGTCGGACCGCTTCGGCCGCGAGCCGACCATGGCGCTCGCCTTCATCCTCGAAGGCGTGGCCATGATCTTCTGGCTGTCGACCCGCGACAACGCGGTGCTGTTCGTGCTGCTGTCGGGCGTGGTGTTCTTCGGCTGGGGCGAAATCTTCTCGCTGTTCCCCTCGACCCTGACCGACACTTTCGGCGCCAAGAACGCCACCACCAACTACGGCTTCCTGTACATGGCGCAGGGCGTCGGCTCGGTGCTGGGCGGTCCGCTGGCCGCACTGCTGTACCAGAAGACCGGCAGCTGGACGCCGGTGTTCGCCCTCGTCATCTCGATGGATATCATCACTGGATTGCTGGCCTGGTTCGTCCTGCGGCCGATGCGCCAGCGCTGGCTGGCCCAGGCCGCGGCGCCCGTCGCCGCGCGCCGCGCCGCCTGATTGTCGTTCCCGCGCACGCGGGAACCCATACTGAGTATAGATTCCCGCCTGCGCGGGAATGACGGATCTAGCGCCTGTTTTTAACCGCATCGTCCCGCAACCGCCAGCCGGTTTGTTTTCGGCGGTGTAGAATCTTCAATTTTCATGATCAATTCCACTCTGGCGACGCGCGGCATGGCCGTCGCCCCCCATTCGCTGGCGTCGCAGTCGGCGTTGTCCGTGCTGCGCGAAGGCGGCAACGCCATCGAAGCCATGATCGCGGCGGCCGCCACCATCGCCGTGGTCTATCCCCATATGAACGGCATCGGCGGCGACGGTTTCTGGACCGTCGCGCTGCCCGGCCAGGCGCCGTTCGGCATCGAAGCGGCCGGCACCGCGGCGCGCGGCGTGTCGCGCGAGTTCTATCGCAATCTCGGCAAGGCCGCGATTCCGACCCGCGGCCCGCTGTCGGCCAATACCGTGGCGGCCACCGTCTCCGGTTGGGACGTCGCGCATGCGGCCGCGGCGCGCATCGGCGGCCGCCTGCCGGTCGCGCGCCTGCTCGAGGACGCGGTCCACTACGCGCGCCACGGCATTCCGGTGACGCCGTCGCAAGCCGACAACACCCGCAACAAGCTGGCCGAGCTGCTGCGCCATCCGGGCTTTCGCGACACGTTCACGGTGGACGGCGAAGCGCCGCGCGCCGGCGCGCTGTTCCGCCAACCGCGGCTGGCGGCCACCCTCGAGCGGCTCGGCCGCGACGGTCTCGATTCCTTCTACCGCGGCGCGCTGGCGCACGATATCGCGGCCGACCTGGCGGCCTGCGGCAGTCCGCTCGCGCTGGAGGATCTGCAGGGTTTCCGCGCGCGCAGCGTCACGCCGCTGCACTTGAAGCACAGCGCGGGCGAGCTGTACAACATGACGCCGCCGACCCAGGGCCTGGTGTCGCTGATCATCCTGGCACTGCTGGACCGGCTCGACCTGCAACAATACGCGCCCGACAGCGTCGAGCATATCCATCTGGTGGTGGAGGCGACCAAGCAGGCTTTCCTGATCCGCGACCGCCATATCACCGATCCCGACTACATGCAGGTCGATCCGCAGTCCTGCCTGTGCGATGAATTCCTCGCGCCTTACCTGGCCGCGATCCGCAGCGACCGCGCCCTGCCGTGGGGCAAGGGCAAGGGGCCGGCCGACACCGTCTGGATGGGCGTGATCGACGGCGAGGGCAGGGCAGTCAGTTTTATCCAGAGTATCTATCACGAGTTCGGCAGCGGCATGGTGTTGCCCGCCACCGGCATCAACTGGCAGAACCGCGGTTGCTCGTTCTCGCTCGATCCCGGCCATATCAACACGCTGGAGCCGGGCAAGAAGCCGTTCCATACGCTGAACCCGGCGCTGGCCCGCTTCAGCGACGGCCGCGTGATGGTGTACGGCACGATGGGCGGCGACGGCCAGCCGCAAACCCAGGCCGCCGTGTTCACGCGGGTCGGCGTGTTCGGCCAGCATCCGCAGCAGGCGATCAGCGCGCCGCGGTGGCTGCTGGGCCGCACCTGGGGCCTGCCGTCGGACAGCCTGAAGCTCGAAAGCCGCTTCGCGCCCGAGATCGTGGCCGGCCTGCGCGCGCTCGGCCATGAAGTCGAGCTGCTCGGCGATTTCGACGAGACGGTCGGCCATGCCGGCGCGATCCTGCGCTATCCGGACGGGTCGTTCGAAGGCGGGAGCGATCCACGCAGCAACGGCGGCGTCGCCGGTTTCTAACGTAGTGCGATTTAGGAGTAGTGGTGAAGCACATAGTAGTCAAACGAATTCTTGATGGGCTGATGGCGGTGACGCTGGCCGCAGCCTGCTGGGCGGCCTTGCCGCATGCCGCACACGCGGCCGACTGCAGCGCGACCGACGAGGTGGCCTGCACGGAAGGCGGCGCGGTGCGCGGCGCGGCCGATGGCCCGAGCTTCGGGTTCAAGGGCATCCCGTATGCCCAGCCGCCGGTCGGTCCGCTGCGCTGGCATGCGCCGCAGCCGGCCGCGCCGTGGAGCGGCGTGCGCGACGGCGCGCAGTATGCCGAGATGTGCCCGCAGTCCTTGAACGGCAAGGTGGCCGGCAGCGAGGACTGCCTGTACCTGAACGTGTGGCGGCCGTTGGCCAAGCCCGACCATCCTTTGCCGGTGATGATCTGGCTGCACGGCGGCGGCAATTATTCGTATTCGGGTGCCGGCTCGACCGGTTTCGGCAAGGTGGTCTACAACGGCCGCACCATGGCGCCGCAAGGCGTGGTCTTCGTGACCTATAACCTGCGGCTGGGCGCGCTCGGCTTCCTGGCCCATCCCTCGCTCGACGCGGAAAATCCAGACCATATTTCGGGCAACTACGGCAGCCAGGACCAGATCGCCATGCTGCAGTGGGTGCATCGCAATATCGCGGCCTTCGGCGGCGATCCCAAGCATGTCTTCCTGTTCGGCACCTCGGCCGGCGGCGGCAATATCTGCGCGCTGCTGACGTCGCCGAAGACGCGCGGCCTGATCCACGGCGTGTCGATGCAGAGCAGCGTGCCGAGCGGTTGCGAGATCCCGACCCTGGCGGACGTCGAGCGCGGCACCGGCACTACGCTGCCAAAGCTGCTCGGCTGCGATGGCAGCGCCGACGTCGCCGCCTGCATGCGCGGCAAGAGCCCGGCCGAACTCGTGAACGCGATCCCGACCTCGTTCACCGTGTTCCCGCGCACCTATGGTCCGAACATGGACGGCAAGGTCTTCGTCGATCAGCCGATCGCGCGCATCAAGCGGCGCGAGTATCCGCCGATGCCGGTCATGATCGGCAACACGGCCGAAGAGACCATGCATTTCATCGACTCGCTCGGCGCGATCACCGACCAGGCGACGCTGGCCGGCGCCGTGACCAAAGTGTTCGGCACGGCCTGGACGCCGCGCATCCTGGCCGAATATCCGGCCGCGTCCTACGCCTCGCCGCGCGCGGCCCTGGTCAAGATCACGACCGACGCCGAATTCACCTGCCAGTCGCGGCGCGTGGCGCGCACCTTCGCGAGCGTGCAGACCGAGCCGGTGTTCCGCTACCGCTTCAACTACGCGCTGCAGAACGACGCTTTCCAGAAGGCGCAGGGGGCGATCCACACGGTCGAACATCCCTTCCTGTTCGCGTGGCAGGGAGCGTATCAACCGACCGCGACCGAGTTGGAAATGCAGCGCCAGATGGTAGGCTACTGGAGTCGCATGGCCAAAACCGGCAATCCGAATGGCGGCAAGGACACGGCGTGGTCGGCGGTCACGCCGACCAACAGCGCCTACCTCGAAATGGGTCCGCAGATGCAGGCCGCGAATAGCACTGCCGACGCCCATTGCGACTTCTGGGACACGGTCACGCTGCCTTGGCCGCACATGTAGGCAGACGCACTAGCCGGCTCGTCGCGCTTCACAGGGGCGGCGACGCCGTGCGAGCAGCGCGCCCACCGCCATCAGGCCTGGAAAGAGCAGGGCGGCGCTGCCGGGTTCGGGCACCGGCGGCGGATTGATCTGGAATCGTGTCTGATCCGTCCAGAGATCGGCGCTTGTGAAGGCGGGGCCCGGGTAGAGCAAGCCCGTGTAGCGGATTTCCGAGCCGGAGGTCGTGCTGCCCACGCTCATGCCGCGCTCATCCGAGTATTGCCATAGCGTCGTGAAATGCAGCTGTCCGGTAGCGCTATAGCTGAACTTCTCCAATGTGCAACGGATCACGCCGCAAGCCCACGGCTCGTCCGGCAGGTAATCGCGGTTGTCCCATCCGAAGGCGGTCAACTCGCTCAACTCGAGCAGGCCGTCGCCGTCGGCATCCCGGCCGGAGAAGTAGCCGGACACTTTCATGGTTGAATAGAAGGTATTACTATCCTCCGACTTGAATCCGGTGTAACTGAACTGCCAAAAGGATTGAGCATGCACTGGGAGGGTGCTCGATGCCAACACGGCGGGTGATGATTCTCTTATTTCGACACCGATTTACCGTACTTGATCATGAGCTCTATCGTCGGCTCGGTTGACTTGAAAACGTTCAGCAATCGGTAGGGTCCGTTTTCTGCGTCGATGCTTTGGCGATGATTTCGCGCATCTGGCGCTTAGCATATGGCAAGCCGCACCACTACCGGCAAGCTGCTGCTCATTCCTTAGTCCGGCCGATTGTCGCAGTCACGGAAGCTCAAACGAAACGCCAACCCGTGTGGATCCCTAGCCCCCGGCGACATTGATTACCAGCTTGCCAAAATGACGTTGCTCGGCCATATGCGCAAACGCTTGAAGCGCCTCGTCGAATGTAAATTCGCGATCCACCACCGGGGTGATCTTGTGCTCTTCGATGAACCGATTCATGTCTTCGAAGTATTCGCGTGAACCGGTTTGGATGCCAACGATATTCGCATTAAGACGGGAAAGCGGCAAAAGGTTAGGCCGAAGGTCGAAGCCGGTGAGCACGCCGATCTGCGCAATGGTGCCGTTGGGTGCCACGCACTGCAGGGATCGTTCATAGGTGTCTTGGCCGCCGACCTCCAATATGTGTGTCGCGCCTTCTCCATGGGTGATTTCTTGGACCGCCAAGTGCCAGTCCGGCGTATTGCGATAATTGATGAGGTCGGACGCGCCAAGCTTGCGAGCGCGCTCAAGCTTTTCGTCGGAAGATGACAAGACGATGCAGCGCACGCCGACGGCGTGTGCGAATTGCAGTGCAAACAGCGCGACGCCACCCGTCCCTTGGATGAGGACCCTGTCGTCAGGCTCGAGCGGGGCACGAATGAAGAGCGCATGCCAAGCCGTCACGCCGGCGCAGGGGAGAGCCGCGACCTCCACGTCCGATAGCGATGCAGGCGATGCGACAAGCGCTCGTTCCGGCACGATCACGTATTCGGACAACACGCCGTCAGCGCCTTCGCCGCCGAATGCGGAGCGTGCGTAGCGGGACCGGAACCGGCCTGAGATCCAATCAGGAAAGAATATCGTCGCGACGCGGTCCCCAAGCCGGAAGCGTGTCGCTCCGTCCCCAACCGCGTCGACCGTGCCACTTGCGTCGGACAATGGGATGCGATTGTCGATCCCAACGTCACCGAACCGCGATACCATGAAAACATCACGGTAGTTAAGGCTCGCAGCCGCTACGCGCACCCTGACTTGTCCAGGTCCGGGCTCCGGGAGTTCGGCCTCGGCCATAACAAGCTTCCGTTCTGCCGCGCTAAATTTGTAGTAACGCATTGTCTTACTTCCTCCTTATGCAGCTATGCTGTGACTCGTTACACGTCTTAGAAGTCTTGTCAAAAGTCATGCTGGATCGATACGCACGCTTCCCATTGCAGCAATCAAACGCCGCCGTCAGACCACGAGTACGATTTTGCCGGGCGGGTGGGACTGCTTCAACGCCGTCTGCGCCGCCGCGGCCTGCGCCAGGGGATAGGTCGCCGCGATCGGCACCTTGAGCCGCCCCGCGTCGACCATCTCTGCAAGCAGCGTCAAGATAGCCGCGTCCGAGCGCGCGAAAACGGTCGTGATCCCCGGTCCGCCGTCCACGATCGAACATGCGCGAATTCGGCTCGATCCCACCTCGGCGGTGGCGTGCAGGACACCGTTGCCGACACAATCCAGCGCGGCATCGACCCCGTCGGGGGCGAGAGCCCGGACGCGACCGACTATACCGTCGCCATGCGCGATCGGATGCACCCCGATGGACCTCAGAAACTCGTGGTGCCCCGCCGAAGCAACGCCGATGACGCGGGCTTCCCTCGCCAGCGCCAACTGGGCCGCCACCGCCCCGACGCCGCCGGCCGCGCCATGGATGAGGACGGTCTCTCCGGGCTCGACCTTCAGGGTCTGGACGATCGCGCGGTAGGCCGTGAGACCCGCCAGCGGCAGGCCTGCGGCCTCCGGCCAGCTCGCCATACGCGGTTTCCTCGCCAGCGTTTCAGTCGGAGCGCTGACCAGTTCAGCGTAGGCGCCGTGATGGAGGATCTCCTGACGGATGAAGCCGATCACCTCATCGCCCGGCGCAAACTCGCTGACCCCGGCCCCCACCTGCTCGACGACGCCGGCGACATCCCATCCGGGGATCACCGGGAACCAGGCGTCGGTGTGGCTCTCGGCCAAGCCGGCCTGCAGCATATGATCCGCCGGATTGATAGCGGCCGCCCGGACGCGCACCAGCACGCTATTCTGGGACAGCTTCGGATCCGGCACGTCGGTGTATTCCAACACTTCGGGGCCACCGTAGCGACGATAGACAACCGCTCTCATCTCAG
>DASRXO010000007.1:0-2386 GCA_035654095.1 Telluria sp. | reverse complement strand
GGCTTCGCGCTATGCCTGGCGGCGGCGGCGATGTGGGCGGCATCGAACGTCGTGGTGCGGCGAGCGCAGCGGGCCACGCCGGGATTCGACGTCACGGCCTTCATGGTGTGGAGCAGCCTGGTGCCGATTATTCCTTTCGTGCTGATGTCGCTGGCCTTCGACGCGCCGGCCGCGCATGGGCGCTGGCAGGCGGCGTCGTGGCGCACCTGGCTGTCGCTGGCCTACCTGGGCTGGTGCGCCACGATTTTCGCGTATGCCATGTGGACCGGGCTGCTCAAGCGGCATCCGGCGAACCGGGTTGCGCCGTTCAGCCTCGCGGTGCCGCTGGTCGGCATCACAGCCGGGATGGCGGTGCTGGGCGACGTGATCAGCGGCTGGCAATGGGCCGGGATCGCGCTGATCGTCGCCTCGCTGGCGCTGGTGATGTTCGGCAATCGCTGGCTAAAACCATAACCCGTTGGGGTCACATCAACCGGTTGGGGTCACATCTGACATTCGTACATTTCACCCCCGAAATGTACGAATGTCAGATGTGACCCCATTTGACATAACAAGCGGACTGATCGGCACATCTAGTGTTTGCGACCTTTCGCGGCCCAGCAGTGGTAGCGGATGATCGTCCATCCGTCATGGGGTCACATCTGACATTCGTACATTTCACGCGTGAAATGTACGAATGTCAGATGTGACCCCAGCGCTTATGCAAGGAGGGAAAGGGCGTTGGGGACGGCGGCGCCCGCCGCGGTGTTGTCGAAGATGGTCCAGGCCGTGCGCCCCGCCGCAGCGTGCGTGGCCATGTCGCACCTCAGTTGCCGCAAGTAGTCCGGTTCGTACGAGGAGTAATAGATCCGCGGATTGCCGTGCAGCCGCGCGAAAAAGCCGCCGGCCAGCGCGTCCTCATACGCGAATTTCGGCGGCAGCTGGACCAGCACGCATCCCAGCTTGCCGCCCAGGCCCGCCACCTCCGCCGCGAAGCGCTGCAAGCGCTGCTCCCGATGCGGCCGATAAAACGAGGAATTGATTTCCACCGCATTGAACACCTCGGCATAACGCTCCAGATGGCTGCCGCCGGCCGGGAACGCGCCCGCCGCCTCGCGCGGAATACTCCACCCCGCACAACCGACCCGCCGCTCCCCTTGCTCCATCGCCGTCGCCTCCCGCAGCGCCCACGCCGGGCGCAACGATTTTACTGCGCGTACAGCCCAGCCCGCCGCACACCTTGCTGCCCGCGGGAAGCGGACCACCCGCCCGCGCGCAAGCGCTTACAATATCGGCATCGTCAACCGCCCGGCGGAGCACTCCATGAGCGATCCTCTACACATCGTCTGTCCCCATTGCGACGCCGTCAACCGCGTCAGCCGCGAGCGCCTGCCCGACCAGCCGGTGTGCGGCAAGTGCGCCCAGCAGCTGTTCGTGGCCAAGCCGCTCGAGGTCGGCAGCGAACGCTTCAACAAACACATCGGCCGTAACGATATCCCGGTGCTGGTCGATTTCTGGGCCGAGTGGTGCGGCCCATGCAAGATGATGGCACCGGCCTACCACCAGGCCGCCCAGCGCCTCGAGCCCCAGCTGCGCCTGCTGAAAGTCGATACCGAAAACGCGCGCAATCTCGCGGCCCGCTACAACATCCGCAGCATCCCCACCCTGGCGCTGTTCCACCACGGGCGCGAGCTGGCGCGCCAAGCGGGCGCCATGGATACCGGGAATATCGTAGGCTGGGCTCAGGCGCAGATGGGGGCTGTGGCCAAGTAGCCGAAAGGAACCTGTCGAGATGCACGCGCTGCCTTCGCCTATCTTCAAGGAGCCCGCCATGTCGCAGGAGTTGGTGCTAGACCGCAATCTCGAGGATGCCAAGCAGTTCGCGCGCCTGCTGTACCTGGCGCACGGCCTGACGTTTTTCTTTTCGCTGGGCCTGCTGTCTTTCCTGCCGCTGATCGTCAACTACGTCAAGCGGCCGGACACCCAGGGCAGCATGGTGCACAGCCATCACAGCTGGATGATCCGCTCGTTCTGGATTTATATCGCGTGGATGCTCATCGGCTGGGTGCTGGCCGTGACCATCATCGGCGTGCTGCTGGCGGTGCCGATCTGGGCCCTGGCCTGGCTCTGGAAGGCCTACCGCCTGATCAAGGGCTTCGTCGATCTCAACAACAACCGCGCGATGCCCGAGTGAGCCCTACAAGCGCGCCAGCGCCTGCTCGAGGTCGGCGATCAGGTCGGCCGTATCTTCCAGCCCGATATTGAAGCGCACCAGGATGCCGGCATGCTGCCACTGCTTGCGCATGGCCTGGATCCGGTACGGCATCACCAAACTGTTGGCGCCGCCCCAGCTGTAGCCGAGGCCGAACAAGTCCAGCGCATCGACGAAGCGGTCGGTCTGCGCCTC
>DASRXO010000006.1:0-3601 GCA_035654095.1 Telluria sp. | reverse complement strand
GGCCGGCAGGCTTCGCGGCGCCGAGCCGCGTGCGCACGGGCTTGTCGCCCCAGATCTCTTCGAGGTGGTAGTACTGGCGGATCGCCGGCTGCATGATGTGGACGATCATGTCGCCGAGGTCGACCAGCACCCATTCGCCGGTATCTTCGCCCTCGACGCCGATCACGTCGCCGCCGGCATCCTTGATCTTGTCGCGCACCGAGGCGGCGAGCGCTTTGGTCTGGCGGTTGGAAGTGCCCGAGACCACGGCGATGCGGTCGAACAGGCTGGTCAGGTGGACCGTGTCGTACACGGTGATGTCCTGGCCTTTGACGTCTTCGAGCGCATCGACGACGAGGGTTTGTAGTTTTTTAATATCCATTAGGCTTTGTAGTCGTTGTATAGATGATGTTGTTGAATATAGTCTAGCACTACCGGGGAGATAAGCGAGCTTGCCTGCTCCCCCCGTTGTAATGCAGCACGGATCTGGGTGGCCGAGACGTCCACCGCCAGGGTATCTTCGACATACACTTTGCCGCCCGGCGTATCGCGCAGCTGCGCCAGGCTGCCCTGGCGCTTGGCCAATTCTTCGGCCACGGCGGGCGGCAAGGCCGACAGCGCGAAGCCGGGCCGCGCGCCGACGCCGATGTGGGCGTAGTCGAACAGCGAGCGCCACGCGCGCCAGCTGTCGAGCTGCTGCAGCTGGTCGGCGCCCATCACGAACACGATGGACGCGTCCGGCCCCAGTTCGGCGCGCAGGTTGCGCAGCGTGTCGACGGTGTAGGTCGGCGCCGGACGGTCGATCTCCTGGCGGTCGATGGTGGCCGGTATGGCGGCCTGCGCGAAGGCGAGGGCGAGCATGGCGACGCGGTCTTCGGCGCTCGCCTGCAAGCCGGTTTTTTGCCACGGGCTGCCGGCCGGGATCACGCGCAGCTGGTCGGCTTGCAGCAGCTTGAGGAACAGGGCGGCCAGCGCCACATGACCGTGATGAACCGGGTCGAAACTGCCTCCCAGCAGTGCGACGCGGAGGGTCACGTCGCCAGCCAGTCGCGCTGGACCAGGAAGTCGGTGGTCAGGCGCGCCTCGGCGCTGCCCGGTTCCGGCTTCCAGTCGTAGCGCCATTTGACGATCGGCGGCATCGACATCAGGATCGCCTCGGTGCGCCCGCCCGACTGCAGGCCGAACAGGGTGCCGCGGTCCCACACCAGGTTGAATTCGACGTAGCGCCCGCGCCGGTAGGCCTGGAAGTCGCGTTCGCGTTCGCCGTAGGGCGTGTCCTTGCGGCGTGCGAGGATCGGCAGGTAGGCATCGAGGAAGCTGTCGCCGACGCGCTGGGTCATGGCGTAGCTGGCGTCGAAGCCGGCGGCGTTGAAGTCGTCGAAGAAGATGCCGCCCACGCCGCGCGGCTCCTTGCGGTGCTTGAGGTAGAAGTAGTCGTCGCACCAGCGCTTGAAGCGCGTGTGCAGCGCGTCGCCGAACGGGGCCAGCGCGTCATGGCAGGCCTGGTGGAAGTGGCGCGCGTCGTCCTCGAAGCCGTAGTAGGGCGTCAGGTCCATGCCGCCGCCGAACCACCAGACCGGCTGCTGGCCTTCGGCGGTGGCGGTGAAGAAGCGCACGTTCATGTGGACCGTGGGCGCGTAGGGGTTACGCGGGTGCAGGACCAGCGACACGCCCATCGCTTCCCAGGCGCGGCCGGCCAGCTCGGGGCGGTTCGCCGCGGCCGACGGCGGCAGCGACGCGCCGGTCACGTGCGAGAAGTTGACGCCGCCGCGTTCGAACACCGTGCCGTCCTCGATCAGGCGCGCGATGCCGCCGCCGCCCTCGGGACGCTGCCACTCGTCGCGCGCGAACGGCGTGCCGTCGGCCTGTTCAAGCGCGAGAACGATACGCGCCTGCAGGTCGAGCAGCCAGGCCTTGACGACCGCGGGAGTGGGAGATGACATCGGGAGGGGTGGCGGAATAAAAAAGTGAGGACAGATTGTACACTGTCTTGACGTTTTATGATATATGCAGCAGTTACCGAGGAGCGTCCGGAGATTAAATGGGGTCGGAGTTTTTTTTCGTCGGGGTTATCGACGAAAATTACTCTGACCCCATTTAATCTCCGGATGCGAGCGAGTCGGCGCCGTAAATAAATCGGGGTCAGAGTAATTTTCGTCGATAAACCCGACGAAAAAAAAGGCTCGGCGCCCCCCTCTGACCCCAATTTATTTACTCTGTCCCTAGTGTTTGAGGCCGCGCCACCCAATGTCGCGCCGGAACTGGGCGCCGTTGAAGTGGATCTTGTCCACCGTTTCATACGCCTGCTTCTGCGCCATGCGCACGCTGTCGCCCAGGCCGACCACGCACAGCACGCGGCCGCCGCTGGTCTGCAGCTTGCCGTTCGCGATCGCGGTCCCGGCGTGGAAGGTCACGCATTCCGCCGTCTCGGCCGGAATGCCGTCGATGACGTCGCCGTTCTTCGGGCTGTCCGGATAGCCTTGCGCCGCCATCACCACGCCCACCGCGGTGCGGCGGTCCCACTCCAGTTCCACCGCGTCGAGCGTACCGGCCACCGCGTGCTCCATCACCGTCAGCAAGTCGCTCTTCAAACGCGCCATGATCGGCTGGGTCTCCGGGTCGCCCATGCGGCAGTTGAATTCCAGCGTGCGCGGATTGCCCTTCTCGTCGATCATCAGCCCCGCATACAAAAAGCCGGTGAACGGAATGCCGTCCTTGGCCATGCCGTTGATGGTCGGGTTGATGATCTCGCGCATCACGCGCGCATGCATCGCCGGCGTGACGATCGGCGCCGGCGAATACGCGCCCATGCCGCCGGTGTTCGGGCCTTCGTCGTGATCCTTGAGCCGCTTGTGGTCCTGGCTGGTGGCCAGCGGCAGGACGTTCTTCCCATCGCACATGACGATGAAGCTCGCTTCCTCGCCCGCCAAGAACTCTTCGATCACGATGCGCGCGCCGGCGTCGCCGAAGCGGTTATCGGCCAGCATGTGGTCGACCGCCTGGTGCGCTTCGTCCAGCGACATCGCCACCACCACGCCTTTGCCGGCGGCCAGGCCGTCGGCCTTGACCACGATCGGCGCGCCGTTGGCGTCGATGTAGGCGTGGGCCTGGGCGACGTCCGAGAAGGTCTGGTATTGCGCGGTCGGGATGCCGTGGCGCTGCATGAAGGCCTTGGCGAAATCCTTGGAGCTTTCGAGCTGCGCCGCCTCTTTGGTCGGCCCGAAAATCTTCAGCCCGCGCGCGCGGAACAGGTTGACGATGCCGGCCGCCAGCGGAATCTCGGGACCGACCACGGTCAGGCCGATGTTCTCGTTCTCGACGAAGGCGGCGAGCTGCTCGGGATCGCTGATGCCGACGTTGATCAGCCGGATGTCGCGCGCCGTGCCGCCGTTGCCGGGGGCGACGTAGACCATCTGGATGCGTTCGGATTGGGCCAGTTTCCAGGCCAGTGCGTGTTCGCGGCCGCCAGAGCCGACTACCAGGATTTTCATAAGCTGCTTACTCTTCGATCAGGGCGTTGGTATAGACTTCCTGCACGTCGTCGAGGTTTTCGAGCGCGTCCAGGATCTTTTGCATCTTGAGCGCGTCCTCGCCGGTGAACACGGTCTCGGTGGCCGGCTTC
>DASRXO010000005.1:0-4795 GCA_035654095.1 Telluria sp. | reverse complement strand
GGAGGCAGAGGGCAAGCAAGAGTACCCAGAGCGGCACGGTATCCAAGGGTCACCGTCAGGAAAACAGCATGGGGAAACTGGGAGGCATCGGCAGCGGGCCGAGCCCAGAGCGGTCCGGCCACAATCGCAGCCGCAGAGCTGTGAATTCTAAGGCAAGGCGGGGTTGCATGCAAGTTTGACTATGCCCGCCGTGTGGTGCCATCATCGGCGGCGGCTTGCCAAGGTGTAGGCTGCGTTCTTGTCGCGCTTGGCAACGGCCAGCACCAACACGGTAACGATCGCATCGTTCACCTCATAGACCAGCCGGTAGCCGGCATCGCGCAGCTTGATCTTGTAGACTGCTCCAGCCGCCGCGCGAGAAGCGGCTTGAATTGCTGCCGGACCGATGCATCCAGCTTGTTCCACTCCTTCAGCGCGTCCTTGTGAAACCGGAGTTCATAAGTCATCGAGCGACACTTTCACCGTCTCGCCGTGGCGCCTTTCTCGCACGAATTCGGCCAATTCGACGTCCTCCAGCCGCTCGATCATGGATTCGAAGGTCTCGGCTGGAACCAGGTAGGCGATGGCGCGGTTGTGGTTCAGGATCGCCACCGGAAGCGCGCCGGCTTCTTCGATCACCGCGCCTGGATTGCGGCGCAGTTCGGTGATGCTGACAGTGGAGGCAGCGTAGATGGTCTTGGTAATGCCCACATCAACCTTTCGGCGCAAAAATGCACATTGAATCGTTCAATATTATGTGCTTTTTTAGCGACCCGCAAGCGGATTAGCCATTCCACCAGTGCGAAGTCACCCCGGCCTCCGGCAGCCGGGCCTGGATCGCCTGGTGGATGATGCCGGCCGTCAACGCCTGCTCGGCGTCGAAGATGCGCGCGTTGCCGGTCAGGGTGGCGCGGATGTCCTCGCCCAGGCCGGCGTTGCCGGTCGCTTGCTCGACGATGCGGGCGTAGCGCTCGGCGTCGAAGTCGAGGCAGTCGCGCCACTCGCTCACCCGTGCATGGTCGGCCGCCACCAGGTTGCCGAAGCCCCAATGCAGCGGATGGACCAGGAAGCGCGTGCCGGGACAGGCATAGCGCTTCTGTCCGGCCAGGAAGATCACCACACCCACCGACTCCACGCTGCCGATGTTGTGGGTGGTCAGCGGCAAGGGCAGCGACTTCAGGAAGAAGTACAGCGCGAAGCCGGCCGTCATGTTGCCGCCCTCGGTGGACAGGTGCAGCTCGATCTCGCTGGCGCCGCTCTGCAAGGCTTGCAGGCACAGGTTGCGGATCGTACACACCGAGTTGTGGTTGATCGGGCCGATAAAATGGACGATGTGCAAGGACATGGACTCTCCCGTCGCGGACAGCCCAAGAATACCAAGTTTAGCCCGCCGGCACCGTTCTGCTGGACAAGCCTAACTGCCGCGGTAGGTCGCGTACGACCACGGCGTGACCACCAGCGGCACGTGGTAGTTCTGGGCCGGGTCGGCGATGCCGAAGGCGATCGTCACGCGGTCGATGAAGCGCGGCTCGGCCAGCGCCGCGCCCTGCGCCGCGAAATAGTCGCCGGCCGCGAACACCAGTTCGTATTGGCCGACCTGCAGGGCGTCGCCCTCCAGCAGCGGCGCGCTGCAGCGCCCGTCGTGGTTGGTGGTCGCCGTGGTGAGCAGGCTGCGGCCGGCCGCGCCCACGGCGTACAGCTCGATCCGGACCCCGGCGCCGGGCTTGCCCTGGGTGGTGTCGAGCACGTGCGTACTGAGTTTTCCCATCGCGTTTCCTATATGTGCGTATGGGAAGGATCATATACCGATGTACATCAGTCAATATATGATGTGGGATATACCTTCACCCCGGCGCCGCCCATGACGACCTACGACAATTACCCGCGCGACCTGATCGGCTACGGCCGCACGCCGCCCCATCCGCGCTGGCCCGGCCAGGCGCGCATCGCGCTGCAGTTCGTGCTCAACTACGAGGAGGGCGGCGAGAACAACGTGCTGCACGGCGACCCGGCCTCGGAGACCTTCCTGTCCGAGATCATCGGCGCGGCCGCCTTCCCGATGCGCCACATGAGCATGGAGTCGATCTACGAATACGGCTCGCGCGCCGGGCTGTGGCGGCTGCTGCGCATGTTCGAGGCGCGCCGGCTGCCGCTGACGGTGTTCGGCGTCTCGATGGCGCTCAAGCGCAATCCGGAGGCGGTGGCCGCGTTCCGCCAGCTCGGCCACGAGATCGCCTGCCATGGCCTGAAGTGGATCTCCTACCAGAACCTGGACGAGGCCACCGAGCGCGCCCACATGCAGGAAGCGGTGCAGATCATCCGCGAGCTGACCGGCGAAGCGCCGCAGGGCTGGTACACCGGCCGCGATTCGCCCAACACGCGCAAGCTGGTGGTCGAGCACGGCGGCTTCAGCTACGACGCCGACCATTACGGCGACGATCTGCCGTTCTGGCAGCAGGTGGACTACACCGACGCCGGCGGCGCCCCCGCGCGCAAGGCGCATCTGGTGGTGCCGTACACGCTCGACACCAACGACATGCGCTTCGCCGCGCCGCAGGGCTTCAATTCCGGCAGCCAGTTCTTCGACTATTTGAAGGACGCGTTCGACGTGCTCTACGCCGAGGGCGATCCGGACGGCCTGGACCGGCCCAAGATGCTGTCGGTCGGCCTGCACTGCCGGCTGGCGGGCCGGCCGGCGCGCGCCGCGGCGCTGGCGCGCTTCCTCGACTATGTGCAGGGGCACGACAAGGTATGGATCGCGCGGCGCATCGATATCGCCCGTCATTGGCATGCCGAGCATCCTGCTATATAGTTTTGGTGATAAGCGACATCATCGAATTGCCATATCCTCGTCAGCTGCGGGTGTTAACCTGTATGCTGGGATAGAGCCGAGGCAAGCATGTCAGATCCAATTCGTTTTTACCATCGTGGCGCAGTGCGGGAGCTGGCCGGCGTCGCGCCGACCCAGACCATCCTCCAGCATCTGCGCGAGGACCTGCACTGCAGCGGCACCAAGGAAGGCTGTGCCGAGGGCGATTGCGGCGCCTGCACGGTGGTGGTCGGCTCGCTCGAACACGGCCGGCTCGCACTGAAGGCCGTCAATTCCTGCATCCAGTTCACGCCCACGCTCGACGGCAAGGCCCTGTTCTCGGTCGAAGACCTGCAGCAGCCGGACGGCGCGCTGCACCCGGTCCAGCAGGCGATGGTCGAGTGCCACGGCTCGCAATGCGGTTTCTGCACGCCGGGTTTCGTGATGTCCCTGTGGGGCATGTATCTGGAGCAGGACGGCAAGACGCCGAGCCGCCGCGCGATCGACGACGCGCTGTCGGGCAACCTGTGCCGCTGCACCGGCTACCGTCCGATCATCGACGCCGCGCGCCGCATGGGCGAGCTGCCGCGCGTGGCCTTCGACCGCGCCGCGCTGGCCGCCGCGCTGGCGCCGCTGCAGCGCGACACGCTGGCCAGCTACCGCTTCGGCGGCCAGCACTTCCACGCGCCGCGCACCCTCGACGAACTGGTGCGCCTGCGCGCCGAGCGGCCGAAGGCGGTGCTGCTGGCCGGCTCCACCGACATCGGCCTGTGGGTGACCAAGCAGATGCGCGAACTGGACGACATCATCTACCTCGGCCACGTCGAGGCCCTGAAGAGCGTGACCGAAGCGGCCGGGATGATGGAGATCGGCGCCGGCGTCACCCTGAACGACGCCTACGCCGCGCTGTGCCGCCACTATCCCGATGAACTGGGCGAGATGTGGCAGCGCTTCGCTTCGCTCCCGATCCGCAACGCCGGCACGCTGGGCGGCAACGTGGCCAACGGCTCGCCGATCGGCGATTCGATGCCGTGGCTGATCGCGCTCGGCGCGCAGGTCGTGCTGCGCGGCGAACAGGGCGCGCGCGCGCTGGCGCTGGAAGACTTCTACCTCGGCTACCAGCACAAGGATATGCAGCCCGGCGAATTCGTGCAGGCGCTGCGGGTGCCGCTGCCGCGCGCCGCGGTGCGCTTCCGCACGTACAAACTGGCGAAGCGCTTCGACCAGGACATCTCCGCCGTGTGTGCGGCGTTCGCGTTCACGATGGATGGCGACACGATCCGCGGCGCGCGCATCGCGTTCGGCGGCATGGCGGCCACGCCCAAGCGCGCAGCGGCGGCCGAAGCGCTGCTGGCCGGCCGCGCCTGGACCGAGGACGCGCTGGCCGACGCCATGGCCGCGCTGGCGCAGGACTACGCGCCGCTCAGCGACATGCGCGCCTCGGGCGCCTACCGCATGCAAGCCGCGCAAAACCTGCTACGCCGCTTCTGGTTCGAGACGCGCACCGGCCAGCCGCTGCCGGCCGCCGCGGTCAACGCTTTCGCCTTGCGCGCATGAGGAGCACGGCATGAACGACGCAGGCGCATCGATCCTGACCGGCGCCGCCGGCTGGAGCGCGGTCGGCGTGGCCCGGCCGCACGAATCGGCCGAGCTGCACGTGCTCGGCCAGGCCACCTACACCGACGACGTCCCCGAGCTGCAAGGCACGCTGCACGCGGCGCTCGGGCTGTCGTCCAGGCCGCACGCGAAAATCGTGTCGATCGACCTTGCCGCGGTGCGCGCCGCCGCCGGCGTGGCCGACGAGCGCTGCACGCCGGTGTTCATGTAGGCCTCGTTGTCGTAGCAGATGTAGAGCACGTCGTCGTTGCGCTCGAACATGCCCGACAGGCACCCGAAGCCGATGTCGGTGGTGCCGCCGTCGCCGCCCTGCGCGATCACGCGCACGTCCTCGCGGCCGAGCGCACGCTGCGCGGCCGCGACGCCCGAGGCGACCGCCGCGGCGTTGCC
>DASRXO010000004.1:0-4867 GCA_035654095.1 Telluria sp. | reverse complement strand
GCGCCGCTGTGGTTCAGCTTCAGCACCCATGGCGCGCCGGGGGAGGCCGACCTGGTCGAATTCCCCTCGCGCCACGCGGTCGACATCGCCTGCTGGGATCCGGCCTCGCTGCAGGCGCTGGGCAAGGCCTCGCGCGACCTGGCGGAAGGGGCGCTGGCGCCGATCAAGTCCGGCTTCGCCCTCAAGCTGAAGCGCACGCCGGCCGAGGTGGTGTGCCGCGGCAGCTTCGTCGGCCCGGCCCGCCTCTCCGCCCTGCAATGGCCGGCCGAGCAGATGACCCTGTCGGTCCAGCAATTCCACCGCAAGTCGGGCTTGCTCGACGGCGGCATGATCGTGTTGACCCTGTTCGTGCTGATCACCGCCCTGATCAACCGCCAGAAACTGTATGTGCTGTTCGCCGGCTGGCTGATCCTGAACCTGCGCGCCGGCGCGCTGTCGGCCGGCTGGGACACCCAATGGCTGGGCCAGGTGGTGCCCGAGAACTGGCTGCTGCTGAGCCGCTCGCTGACCCTGACCGTGTATGCGATCCTGACCCTGACCTTGTTCATCACCCTGTTCCGCGAAGACCTCGCCAAGTCGCGCTACGAGACCGCGCTGAAGGCGACCCAGTGGCTGTGCCCGCCGCTGCTGGCGGCCGCGATCTTCCTGCCCTACGGCACCTTCCTGCCCGTGCTGTGGGTCGTCACCGGGATCGGCCTGGTGCCGACCACGCTCGGCCTGGTCAGCATCATGTTCAAGTCGCACACCCGGGTCGCGTTCTGGTTCGCGGCCTCGTTCGCCGTCACCTTCCTGGCGGGCATGGCCGAAGTCGTGTCGGCCGCGCTCGGCATCCGCGAACTGGTCGGCGTGGTCAACAGCGTGACCGCGGCGCTGGCCTCGAGCCTGCTGGCGGCGCTGGCCGTGGCCGAACAGATGCGTCTCGAAACCGAGCGCCGCATCGAAGCCCAGGCCGAACTCGAACACGCCTACGAGGCGATGCCGGTGGGCTTGTTCACGCTCGACGTCTACGGCCATTTCCTGAGCGCCAATCCGGCCCTGCGCAAGATGCTCGACGAGACCCGCATCGTGCCCGGCCGTACCAAGTGGAAGCAGTTCTTCCCCGAAGGCGTGTGGAGCCAGTTGCACGACATGGTGCACGGCGGCACCGACGCCGAGCTCGACATCCGCAACCGCGAGGGCACGCGCTGCTTCCTGGTGCGCGCGACCCTGGCGCGCGGCAAGATCGAAGGCGTGCTGCAAGACACCACCGAAAAGACCAAGGCCACCGAGCAGCTGCACTTCATGGCGAATAACGATCCGCTGACCAAGGTCTTCAACCGGCGCGGCATCGAGCGCATGTTCGAGACCGCGACCGGCCCGCTGTCGCCGCGCAGGCCGCTGACCCTGGCCTACCTCGACCTCGACCGCTTCAAGCTGATCAACGACCTGTTCGGCCACACCGCGGGCGACGAAGTGCTCAAGCAGGTGTGCGAGCGGATGGCGATGATGCTGGCCGGCGGCCAGCAGATCGGCCGCGTGGGCGGCGATGAATTCGTGATCGTGATGCCGGACACCGCGATCCCGCTGGCCTCGCTGATCTGCCGCGGCATCGTCGACCGCATCGGCAACACGCCGTACCGGGTCGGCGACAAGGCCTTCCACGTGCGCGGCTCGATCGGCCTGATCGAAGTCAGCCCCGGCATGCAGATGAAGGACGCGGTGTCGACCGCCGACCGCGCCTGCCGCGAAGCCAAGGGCGGCCTGAACGCCGGGCTGGTGGTCTACGAGCGCGACGCCTCGGCCTTCCACGAGCGCGAGGCCGAGCTGTCGCTGGTCGCGCGCCTGTCGGCGCCCAACGCGACCGAGGGCATGTTCCTCGAGATGCAGCCGATCATGTCGCTGAAGAACCCGCACGACTCGCTGAACTTCGAAGTGCTGCTGCGCATGCACGCCAGCGACGGCAGCGTGATCCCGGCCGGGCCGATCATCGCCGCCGCCGAAAAGAGCGGCCGCGCCGGCGTCATCGACCGCTGGGTGCTGGCCACCACGCTGGCGTGGATCAACAAGAACGCCTCGCGCCTGCCCAACACCCAGTTCGTCTGCATGAACTTGAGCGGCGCCTCGCTCAACGACGAACGCTTCGTGCAGGACACCATCGACATCCTCGGCAAGCACGTGCACGTGGCCAGCCGCCTGTGCATGGAGATCACCGAAAGCGTGGCCCTGCACGACCTCGACAATACCCGCCGCTTCATCGACCAGGTGCGCAACTTCGGCGTCAAGGTCGCGCTCGACGATTTCGGCGCCGGCTACACCTCGTTCTCCTACCTCAAGGAATTGCCGGCCGACGTGCTCAAGATCGACGGCAACTTCATCGTCAACATCAATGCGCATCCGGCCAATGTGGCCATCGTGGAGGCGATCGTCAACCTGGCCGTGAACCTGGGCATGAAGACCATCGCGGAATGGGCCGAAGACGCGGCCACCGTGCGCACCCTGGTCGAGATCGGCGTCGATTACGTGCAGGGCTATGCGGTGGCGCGCTCGCGCGAGCCCGACCATATGTTGAGCGCGGCCTCATCGGCCAGCTTCATCGAGGACGAACAGCTGGCGCTGCTCGTCCGCACGCTGGGCGCGCCGGCGAATACGCCCGAGGCGGTCGAGGTGGCCTCGCGCCTGGCCGACCTGCACTAATTCAAGCCGGCGAGGTGCGCATGGCGCGCCGAATTGTCCAGCAGCATGGCGGCGCGCGCCGCCTTCAGCGTGAGCACGTCGCGCGCCAGCATGCGCTCCGGGCCGGCTTTCTTGACTAGGGTGGCGGCACGCGGCGCCGAGGGCGGGGCGATCACGCGCTCGCTGGTGACGATGTGGGTCACGGCCAGCGGATGCTCGCCGTCCGCGCTCGCCGGCGTCGCGTTGCCGGGCACCAGCAGGGTTTGGCTGCCCTCGCGGCAGGGCTCATCGGTCAGCGTGACGTGGCCGGCCGCATCGGTGCACTTGACGATGTCCGGACCGGCGAACGCAGCCGAGGCTGCCATCCATGCTGCGAGTAAATAGGCGTGGCGGAAACTGTGGGACCTCATGATCGTGCTCCTGTGGGCGATGAAGCGATTCTCCGCCTCATCGCGCGCACGATCTGTTCGTTGCCACACGCTGTCACCGCCAGCGCCTTGCCGCTTTAGTTGCGGTTCGGATTGTTGGGATGGTTGTCCACCCGGTTCGGCACGCCGTCGCCGTCGCGGTCGCCGTGCACCCAGTTGCCGCGCGCCATTTGCCATTGCCCGTCGCGCTGTTCCCAGGTGGGCTGGTGATACACATAGCCGGGCCGTTCGCGCAGCCAGCTGCCCTTGACCCACACGTGATGCTTTGCGCCAGTCCCAATAACCGGGCACCCACACGTAGCCGCGGCGCGGCGGCGGGGTGCGTTCGGCGCGTAGCGGCGGCGGGGCTTCGCGCACCACCACCACGGCGGCGCTCGAAGGAACGGTCACGCTACCGAGCGAACCGGCCAGCATGGCGGCGATCAGTAATTTTTTCATCATGATGGAACTCCTTGGTAAGGTTGTTGTGTTCCCGTTATAAGCTGTTCGTCGCGCAATGTCTGTGCGGTGCCGCTCGCTCTGCGGTAACAAACTGTATCGGCCGGGCTGGCGTTGACATTCAGGCATGTCGGGGACATAGTCTTGCCATGGCCCCGGCTCCCCAATATGCAGTGATCGTCGTCGGCAGCGGTTTCGGCGGCCTGTGCATGGGCGTGCGCCTGAAACAGGCCGGCATCGACAACTTCCTGATCCTCGAAAAGGACAGCGAATACGGCGGCACCTGGTGGGCCAACCGCTATCCCGGCTGCGCGGTGGACGTGCCCTGCCACCTCTATTCATTCTCGTTCGCCCCCAAGCCGGACTGGTCGCGCCGCTACGCGCCGCAGCAAGAGCTGCTGGCCTATACCCGCTCGGTGGTGCGTGCGTTCGGCCTGCAGTCGCATCTGCGGCTCGGCTGCGCGCTGCTCGGCGCGCAATTCGACGAGGAGGGCGGCTACTGGACCCTGCAGACCAGCGGCGGCGCGCTGACTGCGCGTTCGCTGGTCAGTTGCACCGGCGCCCTGAGCCGCCCGGCGCTGCCGCCGATCGAGGGCATCGGCAGCTTCACCGGCCCGATGTTCCACTCCAGCCGGTGGGACCACGCGCTGGACTTGCGCGGCAAGCGCGTGGCGGTGATCGGCACCGGCGCCAGCGCGATCCAGTTCGTGCCCGAAATCGCGCCGCTGGCCGCGCAGCTCGACGTCTACCAGCGCAGCGCGCCGTGGATACTGCCGCGCCCGGACCGCGCCATCGGCCGCGCCGAGCGCCGCCTGCTGGCGCGCGTGCCCGGCTTGCAGCGCCTGTGGCGCGCGCTGGACTACCTGCGCCACGAGCTGCGCGCGATACCGATGGTGTACGCGCCGCGCATGCTGGCCGTGGGCGAGTGGATGGCGCGCCGCCACCTCGCGCGCCAGGTCGGCGACCCGCGGCTGCGCGCCGCGCTCACGCCCGACTACGCGCTGGGCTGCAAGCGCATCCTGCTGACCAACACCTGGTATCCGGCGCTGTGCCGGCCCAACGTGACGTTGCTCACCGGCGCCATCCGCGCGATCGGCGCGCGCGGCATCGTCACCGCACAAGGCGAGGAGCGCGCGGTCGACGTGATCGTGTTCGGCACCGGCTTCGACGTCGAGCACACGATGGGCGCGATCGACCTGCGTGGGCGCGGCGGCCTGAGCCTGCACGCCACCAGCGACGGCGCACTCGAAGCCTACAAGGGCTGCACGCTGGCCGGCTTCCCCAACTTTTTCATGATCGCGGGACCGAACACGGGGCTGGGCCACAACTCGATGATCTACATGATCGAA
>DASRXO010000003.1:0-4194 GCA_035654095.1 Telluria sp. | reverse complement strand
TGATCACGCGCGGGCTGGCCGAGATCACCCGGCTCGGCATGGCTTTGGGCGGCAGCGCCGGCACCTTCATGGGGCTGACCGGGATGGGCGATCTGATCCTGACCTGCACCGGCGACCTGTCGCGCAACCGCCGCGTCGGGCTCGGGCTGGCGCAGGGCAAGGCGCTGGACACCATCGTGGCCGAACTCGGCCATGTGGCCGAAGGCGTACCCTGCGCCAAGGCCGTGCGCGCCCTGGCGCAGCGCTTGGGCGTGGACATGCCGATCACCAACGCGGTGGCCGGCGTGCTGTTCGACGGCGACGCGCCGCAAGCGATGCTGGCCCAGCTGCTGGCGCGCGATCCGCGCGGCGAAGTGGCTTGACGCCGGTCGTTCCCGCGAAGGCGGGAACCCATAGCGCAGCATTGAAGCCGCGTCAGCATGGGTTCCCGCTTTCGCGGGAACGACGGCGGTTGCGCGAGGACGGTGGTTACGCGAGCACGACGGTGGTTACGCGGAAACGACGGCGGCTACGCGGGAACGACGGCGGTTACGCGAGGGCGACGTCAGGCGGGGGCGCCGCGCGGCTCGTTGCTGCGTTCGCCGTGGCGCGCCGGCACCAGCAGGATCGTCAGCAGGCCCACCGCATCATGGTTGGCGCGGATCGCATGCGGCTCGCCGCCGGCCAGGTAGAGCATCTCGCCCGGATGCAAGATCGTGGTCCGTCCATGCGCCACGAACGCGATTTCGCCCGACAGGCAGAGCAGCGTGAGCTCGCCCTCGACCTTGTGCTCGGGCATCACGCGATCCTTGGGCAGCACCAGCCGGATCAATTCCATGTGCGCCGTCTTGGCCAGCGCCACCGACGTGAAATGGGCGATGTCGTCGTCGTTCCGCTGCAGTGCTATCCGCTCGCCCGATGCCGCATGTAACAAGGCCATGTCGCCCTCCCCGGTTTAGTCTTCCTCGAACGTTTCCTGCACGCCGCGCAGCCAGCCGACCAGCGCGAACGCGTCCTTGAGTCCGCCGGCAAGCTGGGGCACCAGCTGGTCCGGTGCGTTCAGCTTGAGCTTGACCTCGGTCCACACGAAATAACTCTTGAGCTTCAGGTATTCGATGTGCGGATGTTCGGGGTCGAAGCCCTTTGGCGGGCGCTGCAATTTGTACTCCGGCTGGATCTCGCCGAAGGTCGCGCGCAGTGGCTTATTCTTCAGCACTTTGGCAAATCCTGTCGCATCGTTGACGATGTGCTCGCGGATCGCCTTCAGGCGCGCCGGCGGCGGCAGGTATTCGCCGGCGCCGAACAGCAGCGTGCCGTCGCCTTCGATGTGGAAGTAATAGGTCGGCCCGCCGGCCGCGCTCGGACGCCGCTTGTCGTTGGGCGTGATGCCGGCCGAGAAGCGCGTCTTGTACGGGCTCTTGTCGTTCGAAAAGCGGATGTCGCGGTTGATGCGGAACATCGCCTTCTTCGGATTGCAGGCGACCACTTGCTTGTCGAATTTGCCGAGCTCGGCGATGAGTTCGGTGACCACCGCCAGGAACTCTTCGCGCAAGATGTCGTAGCGCGGTTTATTCATGATGAACCAGGGACGGTTGTTGTTGCTGCCAAGTTCGGTGAGAAATTGCGTGAGGTCGCGCAAGTGCATGGAGGGCGTCCGAAAAAAGTGGGAGGAATTACTCGGCGTCGGCGCTGCGCGGCCGGCGGCCCACCGTGACATCGAGCGTGGCCGTGCGGTTCTTGCGCATCACGGTCATTTTAGCCTTTCCACCGGGAACAAGTTGGGCGATCAGGTTCAGGGTCTCGTTGGTGTTGGCGGCCCGCTTGCCGTCGACCGTGAGCAGGATGTCGCCGGGCCGCAGGCCGGCGCGGTCGGCCGGCCCGTTGCGCACCACGCCGGCGACGATGGTGCCGCTTTGCTGGCCCAGGCCGAAGCTGTCGGCCAGCTCGGGCGTGATGTCCTGGGTCTCGATGCCGATCCAGCCGCGCACCACGTGGCCGGTCTTGATGATCGCCTCCATCACCGACTTGGCGGTGCTGACCGGGATCGCGAAACCGATGCCGACCGAGCCGCCGGTTTGCGAATAGATCGCCGCATTGATGCCGAGCAGGTTGCCGCTGGTGTCGATCAGCGCGCCGCCCGAATTGCCGAAGTTGATCGCCGCATCGGTCTGGATGAAATTCTCGAAACGGTTGATGTGCAGGTTGTTGCGGCCGACCGCCGAGATGATCCCCATGGTCACGGTCTGGCCCACGCCGAACGGGTTGCCGATGGCCAGCACCACGTCGCCCACGCGCGCCTCGTCGGCGTGGCCGAGCACGATCACCGGCAGGTTCCTGGCCTCGATACGGATCACCGCGAGGTCGGTCTCGGGGTCGGTGCCGACCACGGTGGCCGGCGCCTTGCGGCCGTCGGCCAGCCCGACCTCGATCTCGTCGGCCGCTTCGACCACGTGGTTATTGGTCAGGATGTAGCCGTCGGTGCTGACGATCACGCCCGAACCGAGGCTGGCCTGCTGCTCGTCGTCCGGGATGCGGTCGCCGAAGAACTTGCGGAAGAAGGGATCGCGCAGCAGCGGATGATTCTGGCGCAGCGCCTTGCTGGTGAGGATGTTGACCACCGCCGGCATCGCGCGGCCGGCGGCCTCGCGGTAGCTGCCGATGGCCGGGGTCGGCGCCGCCTGCAGCACCGGCACCGCGTTGGCCACGGTGTCGACCCGCATGCGGCCCGCGCCGGCGCGCTCCAGCCAGTCGGGGCGCAGGGCGGCGATCACGAAATACAGGCCGAGGGCGATCGTGACCGTCTGCGCAAACAACAACCAGAAACGTCGCATGGGCTTCCTCGGTGGCCGCGGTCCTGTCCCTGTCCTGCGCTATTTGCGCAGGGCGTCGCGGATTTCGCGCAGCAGGACGATGTCCTCGGGCGTCGCCGCGGGCGGCGCCGCGGCATTGCGGTGCAGCTTGTTCATGATGCGCACCATCTGGAAAATGATGAAGGCCAGGATGATGAAGTTGAGCAGGATGGTCAGGAAGTTACCGTAGGCGAGCACCGCGCCCGCCTTCTTGGCCTCGGCCAGCGGCAGCGCCGTGCTCTGGTGGTTGAGGGGCAGATAGTAGTTGGCGAAATCGAGGCCGCCGAACAGCTTGCCGATCGGCGGCATGATCACGTCCTGCACCAGCGAGTCGACAATCTTGCCGAAGGCGCCGCCGATGATCACGCCGACGGCGAGGTCGACCACGTTGCCTTTCAGCGCAAACTGCTTGAACTCCTCCATCATCGCCATGCCTGCTCTCCTTATGAATTGTGCATGCTTCATCATACCCCGAAAGGTCCTGGAAACTGCGCCGCGCAGGCGGTTCGGGAGAGGTCGAGGGGATCGCGTTTTTTGCGCGAAAATGCAGGATTTATGGCGACAATCGGCACAAAGCTGCCCAAAAAATGGGCCGAGATGCGGCATGTGCAACATTTTTTCTTTAATTCGCCGGACGCTTCCCTTATAATTTAAGGTTGCTAGAAGCGGGGTAGGTCTTCGAGATTTCGTAATTTGACTGATTGGGGTTGGGATGAGTAACGAAAAGCAGGTCGATCCAAGCCGACGTGGCATGCTCGTAGCTACATGCGCGGCGGGCGGTGTTGTCGGTTTAGCCACGGCAGGAGCCTTGGTCAGTACTTTCCAGCCGTCCGAGCGGGCAAAAGCCGCGGGCGCGCCGGTTGAAGTGGATATTTCGGATGTCGCACCCGGCACCATGAAAGTGGTCGAGTGGCGCGGCAAGCCGGTGTGGATCCTGCGTCGCACGCCGGACATGCTGGCCAGCCTGCCCAAGAACGACGACAAGGTCGCCGACCCGCATTCGGACAAGGTGTACCAGCTGCCGATGCCCGAATACTGCAAGAACGAAACCCGTTCGCGCGCCGAGCACAAGGAGGTGCTGGTGGTGGTCGGGATCTGCTCGCACCTCGGCTGCTCGCCCTCCTCGCGCTTCGCGCCCGGCGCCCAGCCCAACCTGCCGGACGACTGGACCGGCGGCTTCCTCTGCCCCTGCCATGGTTCGACTTTCGACCTGGCCGCCCGCGTCTACAAGAACAAGCCGGCACCGTCCAACCTCGATGTGCCCCCGTATATGTACCTGTCCGATACCCGGATCGTGATCGGTAAAGACGAGAAAGGCGACGCATAATGGCCGCATTCAAAGAAACCAAGCTGCCCGCCGATGCAC
>DASRXO010000002.1:0-3652 GCA_035654095.1 Telluria sp. | reverse complement strand
CCTGCAAGGCATCGAACGGCAGGCCGCGGCGCAGGCGGCCGCGCGCAGCGCCAGCGCCGACCTGCTGGCGTCGGCCAGCAAGCGCTATGCGCAGGGCCTGGCCAACCAGTCCATGCTGCTGCAGGCGAAGTACGCGCTGCTGCAGAACGACGACGCGGCCTTGCAGCTGCAGGACGCCACGCTGCAAACCCAGGTCGCGCTGATCGAAGCGCTGGGCGGCGGCTACCGCGCCGCACCGCTGCAGGCCGCCTCCACCCCGACACCGAATCAACCACACTAATCGCTCGCCATGACCACTGAAGCCACTCCTAACGAAGCCGTTCCCAATCCGAATAAACGCAGGGTCTTGCTGTTGGCCGTGACCGCCGCGTTCATCCTCGCCGGCCTGGCCTACGCGGCCTATTACGTGCTGGTGCTGTCGACCCGCATGGAGACCGACAACGCCTACGTCGGCGGCAACCTGGTGACGCTGTCGTCGCAGGTGACCGGCAGCGTGGTCGAGATCGCGGCCGACGAAACCCAGATGGTGCAGGCCGGCGCCCAGATCATCAAGCTCGATCCGACCGATGCCGAGGTGGCGCTGAGCCAGGCCGAAGCCCGCCTCGGCGCGGCGGTGCGCCAGCAGCGCGAGCGCTATTCCAACGTCGACCAGTTGACCGCGGTGGTGGCCGAGCGCCAGGTGGCGCTCAAGGCCGCGCAGGACGACCTGGCGCGGCGCCTGCCGCTGGCGGCCGACCATACCGTCTCGGGCGAAGACGTGGCCCATGCGCGCGAGGCGGTCGAGAATGCGCGCGCCGCGCTGGCGGTGGCGCAGAAGCAGGTGGCGACCGCGCGCGCCGGCGTGGCGGGCGTCGCGCCCGAGCTGCATCCGAACGTGCTGGCCGCGAAGGCCGACTACACCCAGGCCTGGCTGGCCGCGCGCCGCAACACGATCGTGGCGCCGGTGTCGGGCTATGTCGCGAAACGCAGCGTGCAGGTCGGCAGCCGCATCAATCCGGGCGCGCCGCTGCTGTCGATCGTGCCGCTCGACCAGCTGTGGATCGACGCCAACTTCAAGGAGTCCGAGCTGCGCGACATCCGGGTCGGCCAGCCGGCCACCATCGAAGCCGATATGTACGGCAGCAAGGTGGCATTCCACGGCAAGGTGCTGGGCCTGTCGGCCGGCACCGGCAGCGCGTTCTCGCTGCTGCCGGCGCAAAACGCCAGCGGCAACTGGATCAAGGTGGTGCAGCGGGTGCCGGTGCGCATCGCGCTCGACCCGAAAGAGCTGGCCGCGCATCCGCTGCGGGTCGGGCTGTCGGCCACGGTGTCGGTCGACATCGGCCAGAAAGGCAGCGGCGCGCTCGGTGCCGCCAGCCCGCCGCCGGCCCACTACGCGACCGCCGCGCTGAGCCAGCCCTTGCAGCAGGCGCACGACGCGGCCGAGGCCATCGTCCGGCACAATCTTGCGAACTGATCCTTCACGCTAGTTCACGCAGGAATTTGCGGCGCGGGCCGAACGATCACGTGTCATCGGAGTCCTATCCAGACGGCCCGCCGCTTGGGCGGGCTGGCGAAGGTTCAATCGTCCAGGAGGCCTCTATGCTAAACCGAGTCGTCACCGCCGCCGCGCTTGCCGTCGGCGGTGTCCTGCTGTCAAAACAATTCAACAAGAAGCGCCGTTCCGGTACCTCGACGGTGGAGGAATCGATCGAGGTCAACGTCCCGGTCCGGACCGCCTACGACCAGTGGACCCAGTTCGAGGACTTCCCCAAGTTCATGGACAGCGTCCACGAAGTGCGCCAGCTCGACAACCGCCACCTGCACTGGCGCGCCCAGGTGGCCGGCAAGGAGAAGGAATGGGATGCCGAGATCACCGAGCAGATCCCCGACAAGCGCATCGCCTGGCGCAGCACCAGCGGGGTGTCGAACGGCGGCGTGCTCACCTTCCACAAGATCGCCGACAACGTCACGCGCCTCATGCTGCAGATGGAATACCAGCCCGAGGGCGCGATCGAGCAGATCGGCGACGCGCTGGGCGCGGTGCGGATGGAAGCGCGCAGCAACATGCAGCGCTTCAAGGACATGATCGAAGCGCGCGGCCGCGAGACCGGCGCCTGGCGCGGCGCGGTCAGCCAGCACTGATCGAACGTCAGCCGCCGCGCTCGGCCGCACGGGCCAGGCGTGCGCGCGTGCCCTCGCCCGCCGCCGGGCCGGGCGCCGGGCCGTAACGCGGCCCCTCGATCGGCAGGCCGGTATTGGCGTCGGCCAGCACCGGCAGCGCCGGCTTGCCGGTGGCGCGGTCGACCAGTTCGACGCTCGTCCCTTCCGGCGCGAAGTTCTGGTTGCCCCAGGCGATGAAGGCATACAGCACCGGCTTGAAGGAACGGCCGGTCTCGGTCAGCAGGTATTCGTAGCGCGGCGGGCGCGCGTGGTACTGGCGCCGCTCCAGCAGGCCGGCTTCGACCAGGTCGGCCAGGCGCCGGGTCAGGATGTTGGGCGCGATCTTCAGGCTCTTTTCGAACTCGTCGAAACGGGTCATGCCATAGAATGCGTCGCGCAGGATCAGGATGCTCCACCATTCGCCCACGCGGCCCAGGCTGCGCGCGATCGGGCAGGGATTGTCGGCAAAATCTGTACGTTTCATGGCTGTCGTCCGGTAGGGGTCGGGTCCATTTTATACCTGCAACTATTATTTTGCAAGTAACGAAGCGCGCGCTGAGCGCCGCACCAGGCGGGCCAGCCTAGTCGGCGCGCACCAGCAGCCGGGTGAAGCTGGCGGCGCTGGCCGCCGCCGCGCTGGCCGCCGCCAGGCCCAGCGCCAGCGTGGTGCCGCCGGTGCCGGCCATCGTGAAGCACAGCGCGACCAGGGCCGAGCCGCTGGCCTGTCCCATCAGGCGCGAGGTGGCGACGATGCCGCTGGCGCCGCCCGCGCGTGCCGGCGGCGCGCTCGACATGATGGCCTTCAGGTTGGGCGCCTGGAAGAAGCCGAAGCCGACCCCGCACAAGGCCATGCGCCAGCAGATCGACAGCACCGACGGATGCGCCGGCATGATCGCCAGTGCGACCAGTCCGGCCGCCAGCGCCAGCAAGCCGCAGCCGCCCAGCAATCCGGCCGAATAACGGTCGCTCAGGCGCCCGGCGATCGGCGCCATCACGCCCACCAGCACCGCCCACGGCGTCATCAGGAAGCCGGTCTCCACCGGCGAGCGGCCCAGCACCGATTCGAAGTAAAACGGCAGCGAGACGAAGGCCAGCCCCTGCGCCGCGAAGGTGCACACCGCGGTGAACGACGACAGCGCGAACAGCGGCCGGCGGAACAGGTCCACCGGCAGCATCGGCGCCTGGTGGCCGGCCTGGCGTCGCAACAGCAGCGCGAAGAACACCATCGACGCCGCCAGTTCGGCCGCGATGACGGGCGCCGACGACGCGTGCGCGGCGTCGCCGAGCGCCAGGATCAGCAGGCCGAACGCGCAGGCGTTGAAGGCCGCGGTCGGCAGGTCGAAGCGGTAGCCGGCCAGTTCGGTATGCGGCAGGTGGCGGCTGGCCAGCACGAAGCCGACCAGGCCGAGTGGCACGTTGATCGCGAACAGCCAGGGCCACGACCAGACCGACAGGATCACCGACGCCACGGTGGGACCGACCGCGAACGCGGTGGCGACCACCAGCGCAT
>DASRXO010000001.1:0-4686 GCA_035654095.1 Telluria sp. | reverse complement strand
CAGCAGCTCGCCGATCGCCACCCCCAGCGCGTTGGCCAGCCGCCAGGTGATCGCGATCGTGGGGTTGGCCTTCTCCCTCTCGATTTGCGATAACATGGACTTCGAGACCCCCGCGATCCGCGACAGGTCCTCCAGCGTCAGGCCGCGCGCCAGCCGTAGCCGCTGCAAGGTGGCTCCCACTTCCGGTGGCGAATTGGTCGAGACGGGTGTTTTCATCGTGTTTAGCCAAGCTGGATTAATCGGTGCTTGCCAACTTCGGCATGCTTGGGTAATATCCACTATATTGAATTTCAGTTCGATATCGCGGAATTAGCGCAAGCAGCTGAAACGGTGCAAGATACGCAACACGGTACAGCAAACAGCAACAGCCGGTCAAGCCGGCATCGACACCAGACGAGGAGTAGCAATGAGCGATCAAGCGAAGAACGCGTTTTTCAGCGGCCTGCGGCAGAACCTGGACACGCTGCGCGAGCAGGGCCTGTACAAGCCGGAGCGCGTGCTCGCCTCGCGCCAGGGCGCCGAAGTGGTGGCCGAAGACGGCCGCACCCTGATCAATATGTGCGCCAACAATTACCTCGGCCTGTCGGGCGACCTGCAAACCCAGCAAGCGTCGATCGCCGCGACCGAACAATACGGCTACGGCCTGTCCTCGGTGCGCTTCATCTGCGGCACCCAGACCGTCCACAAGCAGCTCGAAGCAGCCCTCTCGGCCTTCCTCGGCACCGAAGACACGATCCTGTACGCGGCCGCCTTCGACGCCAACGGCGGCGTGTTCGAGCCGCTGTTCGACGAGAACGACGCGATCGTCTCCGACGCCCTGAACCACGCGTCGATCATCGACGGCATCCGCCTGTGCAAGGCGGCGCGCTACCGCTACCAGCACAACGACATGGCCGACCTCGAAGTGCAGCTGCAGGCCGCGAACGCCGCCGGCAAGCGTCACAAGGTCATCGTCACGGACGGCGTGTTTTCGATGGACGGCACCATCGCGCAGCTCGACAAGATCTGCGACCTGGCCGACCGCTACGGCGCGCTGGTCATGATCGACGAGTGCCACGCCTCCGGCTTCATGGGTAAGACCGGGCGCGGCACGCATGAGCACCACAACGTCATGGGGCGCATCGACATCATCACCGGCACCCTCGGCAAGGCGCTGGGCGGGGCGATGGGCGGCTTCACCTCGGCCCGCAAGGAAGTCATCGACACCCTGCGCCAGAAGTCGCGTCCCTACCTGTTCTCGAACACGCTGGCGCCGTCGATCGCCGGCGCGTCCTTGTCGGTGCTGGAGCGGATCTCGAAGTCGACCGAACTGCGCGACCGCCTTCACGAGAACACGGCATACTTCCGCAAGGAGATCGAGCGCATCGGCTTCACCATCAAGCCGGGCACCCATCCGGTGGTGCCGGTGATGCTGTTCGAGGCGCCGGTCGCGCAGAAGTTCGCGGCCCGAATGTATGAGCTGGGCGTGCTGCTCAGCGGCTTCTTCTATCCGGTCGTCCCGATGGGGCAGGCCCGGGTGCGGGTCCAGCTGTCCGCCGCGCATACCCGCGCGCAGCTCGAGACCGTGCTCAAGGCATTCGAACAGGCCGGGCGCGAACTCGGCATCCTCAAGAATTAAGAACAAGGCAATATACATGGAACGCATCCTCATCATCGGCGCCAACGGCCAGATCGGCAGTGAGCTGGTCGGCGCGCTGGCCGAGCGCCACGGCGCACCCAACGTGATCGCCTCGGACATCGGCGCCGACAACGTCTACCAGGCCGCGCGCTACACCCAGCTCGACGTGCTCGACAAGGCGCGCCTGGCCAGGCTGGTCGCCGACGAAGGCATCACCCAGGTCTACCAGCTGGCGGCGCTGCTGTCGGCCACCGGCGAACAGGCGCCGCTCAAGGCCTGGACCCTGAACATGGACGGCCTGCTCAACATCCTCGAAGTGGCGCGCGAACGCGGCGAGGCGGGCAAGCCCCTGCGCGTGTTCTGGCCATCGTCGATCGCCGCCTTCGGCCCCAACACGCCGGCCGCATCGACCCCGCAGTACACGGTGATGGACCCGACCACCATCTACGGCATCAGCAAGCTGGCCGGCGAGCGCCTGTGCGAGTACTACACCACCAAGTACGGCGTGGACGTGCGCAGCATCCGCTACCCCGGCATCATCAGCTTCAAGTCGCCTCCGGGCGGCGGCACCACCGACTACGCGATCGCGATCTTCCACGCGGCGCTGCGCGGCGAACGCTATGAATGCTTCCTCGGCCCCGAGACCACGCTGCCGATGATCTACATGCCGGACGCGATCCGCGCCACCATCGAATTGATGGAAGCGCCGGCCGCGCAAGTGGCGGTCCGCTCGGCCTACAACGTGGCCGGCCTGTCGTTCAATCCGCGCGAACTGGCCGCGGCGATCGCCAAGGCGGTCCCGGATTTCAAGATCGCCTACGTGCCCGACAGCCGCCAGGCCATCGCCGACACCTGGCCGCAAAGCCTCGACGACAGCAAGGCCGGCGCCGACTGGGGCTGGAAGGCGCGCATCGGCCTCGACCAACTGGTCGCCGACATGCTGGCCAATATCGACGTCGGCCTGAGCCAGGCCGCCTAAACACCACAACCGGAGACAGCGCCGATGGACATGAGCGTATTCGACCTATTCAAAATCGGCATCGGGCCGTCGAGTTCCCATACCGTGGGGCCGATGGTCGCGGCGCGCCGCTTCCTGGTCGAATGCGGCCCGCTCGACAAGGCGGTCGGCATCGAAGCCGCGCTGTATGGTTCGCTCGCGCTGACCGGTGTGGGTCACGCGACCGACAAGGCGATCATCCTCGGCCTGATGGGCGAGACCCCGCAGGGCGTCGATCCCGGCCAGGTCGACGACAAGCTGGCCGAGGTGGAACTGGATGGCGCGATCAAGCTGTTGGGCGTGAAGGAAGTGCCGTTCAGCGCCCGGACCGGGCTGGTATGGAACAAGACCTCGAGCCTGCCCGAGCACCCGAACGGCATGCGCTTCACGCTCAAGCTGGACGACGGCAGCGTGATCGAGCGCGTGTTCTACTCGGTCGGCGGGGGCTTCATCCACGCGGCCGGCGAGGCGCAGGCGCGCCAGAGTGCGGGCGGCGGCGCGCCGATCCCGTATCCCTTCGATACCATGGACCAGTTGCTCACCCACGGCAAGGCCAGCGGCCTGACCATCCCGCAGATGCTGCGCGCGAACGAGCGCGCCAACATGAGCGACGAGCAGCTCGACGCCGGCATCGACAAGATCTGGCAGGTGATGCGCGACTGTATCGCGCATGGCCTGGTCACCGACGGCCAGCTGCCCGGTGGCCTGAACGTCAAACGGCGCGCGGCCAAGCTGTGGAAACAGGCGCTCGACGCGCTCAATAGCGACAACCGCGCGAACGACCTGCCGCACGACGCGCTGCACCAGGTCAGCCTGTACGCGATGGCCGTCAACGAAGAGAATGCGGCCGGCGGCCGGGTCGTCACGGCGCCGACCAACGGCGCGGCCGGCATCATCCCGGCGGTGCTGCGCTACTACGCCGAAGACTGCCGTCCCAGCGACCCTGTCAAGGGCGTGCGCGAGTTCATGCTGACGTCGGCCGCGATCGGCATGCTGTGCAAGAAGAACGCGTCGATCTCGGGCGCGGAGATCGGCTGCCAGGGCGAGGTCGGCGTGGCCTGCGCAATGGCCGCCGCGGGCCTGGTCGCGGCGCTCGGCGGCAGCAACGAGCAGATCGAAAACGCGGCCGAAATCGGCATCGAGCATCACCTCGGCATGACCTGCGACCCGATCGGCGGCCTGGTGCAGATCCCCTGCATCGAGCGTAACGGCATGGGCGCGGTCAAGGCGATCACCGCCGCCTCGCTCGCGCTGAAAGGCGACGGCACCCACTTCGTGAGCCTCGACGACGTGATCGAAACCATGCGCCAGACCGGCGCCGACATGCAGGACAAATACAAGGAAACCTCGCTGGGCGGCCTCGCCATCCATGTGGTCACGGTCAACCACGCCGCCTGCTAAGAGCGAAATCGCAGGAAAACGCCGGTCGCACTATAATAAGGGCTCATCGCGTGGCCCAAACCGGACTTTTCTCATTTATGCAATACCTGTCTACCCGCGCCGCCAAGGCGGCGGCATCGCAAGCTCCCCAACAGTTTTCGGACATCCTGCTCGGCGGCCTGGCCCCGGACGGCGGCCTGTACCTGCCGGCCGAATACCCGCAAGTGACCGGCGCTGAACTCGACGCCTGGCGCAAGCTTTCGTACGCCGACCTGGCCTTCCAGATCCTGAAGAAGTTCGCCACCGATATCCCGGATGCCGACCTGAAGGCGCTGACCGCCAAGACCTACACCGCGGGTGTCTACCGCAACGCGCGCGCCGGCGAGAAGGCGGCCGACATCACCCCGCTGCGCATCCTCGAGCAAGAGGGCGGCAAGACCCTGATCCTGCAGGCGCTGTCGAACGGCCCCACGCTGGCCTTCAAGGACATGGCGATGCAGCTGCTCGGTAACCTGTTCGAATACGCGCTGACCAAGCACAAGGCGGAGCTGAACATCTTCGGCGCCACCTCCGGCGACACCGGCAGCGCGGCCGAATACGCGATGCGCGGCAAGCGCGGGATCCGTGTCTTCATGCTCTCGCCGCACAAGAAAATGAGCGCGTTCCAGACCGCGCAGATGTTCAGCCTGCA